>NZ_JBXMTI010000063.1:0-77100 GCF_057083605.1 Candidatus Villigracilis sp.
CTTGCCAGCCACCAACCGATGAGTGGCGCAATGCCGTAGGCTTCGTGAAGGAACGGGATGCCATATTGGACTGCAACGAACAGGGCAATCGCTCCTCCTAAGAAGTACCAAAGTGATTCAATGATGACAGATGCTCGATTTATTGTGTGATCCTTTCTGCGTCAATATTCAGGCGGCTGCCAATGACGCATAACACTCGCTTCACGCAATTGGCGGCATAACGGCGAGCGTTAGCGGCGGGTTGCCACGAGAATCAACCACCGAAACGGAAAAATGTTTTCGAGCAGAAAATGCCCTTAAACGGAACGTGGCAAGCCGTCCGCTGCACGCTGTGTTGGGCGCTTTCTGCTGAAAAATGCCACGAAACCAAACTCTCTTCTTGCCAGAGAGACCATCAGGGGTTACACATTCGACACGAATATCCACACCCCCCTTCCGCCCGCCTCGCCTTGAACCGGAGCGGAAAGGACGATTTCAAGTTTTCTTTGGCGGCAAATTCTGCTATCAATTTTATTTTGTCATGAAGATGGAAAATTTAATAACCACCCCGCAAGCGAAGTGGTTATTAAATGGAACTTCCGCGCCGCGATGCCATCCCTGCCCTGGCTAAAAAAGCATTAAGCCTTATGACCGGGTCGCCACGGCTCGTCCACGTGCGTGAGCCAGACCAGCTCGGGGTCAAGCGCGAGCACCCGCAGCTGTCCTTCGGTGTGCGGCTCGTCGAGCTCGCCAAACCAAACCGCCACATCGCCGCCGACGACGATCGGACGCCCGCCAGTCTCGATGACGACCATCTGCATGCCGTCTGTGTGGCCCGGTGCCGGGACGAGCCGGAGCCCGGGAAGCAGTTCGAACTCGCCGTCGACCGGCACGTATTGCACGCCGGGCGCATCGACCCACTCGCGAATAGTGTAGTCGTCCTTGCTGTGAGCGTCGTCGAGCTCCCGACGCTGGACGTAGATCGGCTTGCCTGCAAAGAGGTGGTTGCCACCACAGTGGTCGAAGTGCAGGTGTGTGTTGACGACGATGTCAATGCCGGCGAGGTCGAAGTCCTGCTTGTTCAGTGGGAGGAGACGGGGATCCATATCAGCCGCCGCCGGGTGCAGTTCCGTTATGCCGGTGTCGACCAGCACACGCGCATCGGGATGGTTGATGACGTGCACGTAGACCGGCATCCGCTCGCCCTCCGCGAGCAGGTCGGCAACGCGGATTGGCGTGATGGTGATTTCCTTTTTCATGGTAATTCTCCTTCACGAGATTATAGAACATGCGTTCTATTGTGTCAATATAGAAATAAACTAAATTCCAAACCTGTCGAAGCCGCCTAACCATGTTTTAACCAGACGAATTTCCATCGTCGTGTCCCACAAGGGGATCTCATCCCTGTTCCCCTTCTTTATGGAGAGAAGAATTTTTTTTCATTGCGGCTCTTTGGGCGGCAGGCTTTTCCCTGGCTGTCAAAACACAAGGCAATCTCTTCGCAATCGCAATCCAAGCCCGCTTCAATCAGAAACTTAAGGGCAGCCGTGCGTTGGATAATCGCCTCCAATTCGGGGAGCTTTCGTTTGGCGACCACCTGCCAGCGGAGTGATGGTTCGGAGTCTTTCGGGAATCCATCCAACAGGATACGAATCTCCTTGAGTGTGAATCCAATCTTCCGCGCGGTATGAATCACTTTTAGTCTTTCAAGAACAGACGGATCATATTTCCGCCAGCCGCTTTCGCGTGGGGGCTTTGGGAGCAGGCCGATGCTTTCGTAGTAACGGATGGCCGAGGTATTAATCCCCAGGCTGCGAGCCAGTTCACCGATATTCAACGAGTTCATAAAAACCGCCTTTCTGCCTCTTGACTTAAAGTCCACTTGAAATTTTACACTGAGGGCATAAATCAGGCAATCGGTGTCTGAATCAACCCAAGAAGGAGTGTGTAAAATGATCGACTATAAGAGTGAAGTGATCGTCAACAAGCCGGTGAAGGATGTCTTTGCGCTGATCAAAAACGTCAGCCGCTTCGATGACTGGACAGATATGACCGGCACCCGTCTCGTTTCAGGCGACAAGCTGCAAGCTGGTTCCCAAATCGAGACCACCATCAAGTTCGGGCCAGTCAACCAGAACATGACCTTTGAGGTGGTCGGCTACGAGGAAAATCGCAGAATGGCATTCAAGGCGGTCTCCAAAGGCGCAGTGGCCTGGGATGCGGAGTATCTTTTTATCGCCGAGAATGACTCCGCTACCAAAGTTATTTCCTCCGGTCAGCTTCGGCTGAGCGGCTTGTTGAAGCTATCTGAACCGCTGCTCTCAGGAGAGGTCAAGAGTGGTGAGGCGAAAGAGTTGGTCAAGTACAAAGAATTGGTTGAAATGGCTTGACCGTATGCCTCCGCTCAATTAAGAAATAAACCGCGGGCTTATCACCTGCGGTTTATATTTAGTACACCGAACCAGGAATCCTTTTGGGCCTTCGTTACTGACCATCCATAGACCATATTGACAAATCGGATGAAAAGTATATACTTTGCTTTATTAGAACACTCGTGCTAGAAAAGAGGAGTAAGTGACGACATGAATGCAAATGCCTTTCGCCATTTCTACGATTATCACTTCACTGAAAACCGCAAGATATGGGATAGTTATGTCACTCCACTATCCCATGAACAGTTCACGCAAAATGTGGACTACTCGCATGGCTCCGTTCGGGACCAAATCGTTCACCTTATGGAGGCGGAAGACATGTGGTTCAGCGAACTGCGAGGCACCGAACCTACAGAACCGCTTCCTCCTGCCAGCCTGGATGATCGGAATACCATCCGTGCGTATTGGGACGGCGTTGAGAAAAACATCCGCGATTATCTTGCAAAATTGCGGGACGATATGTTGTTCGATAAGCCGATAGTGGAACCAGACGACGACAAAGACCTCATCGTGTGGCAGGTGCTTCTCCATGTAATTAATCATGCTACAGATCATCGCGCACAGCTTCTTAGAGTATTACATGATCTGGGAGCCCAGACAGAATATCAAGATTACATTTTCTACGTTTATGGCCACCCCGTAGAGCCCTAAGAAAGATTCTGGAAACGCTCTAGTACCTTGATAGACTGTAAGGACACAGCGAGTACCTGAATGATTTTGACGATAGTTCGTCACGCTGTGTCCCTACTTTTCAGACACTCTGTAAAGGAGTTATAGATGAAGAAATCTGAATTTCTGAATTGGCTGCGGGAAGAGTATCAGCAATGGGAAGCATTTCTCGATCAGATTGGCCCAGCGCGTATGGATCAACCTGGCGTGGCTGGCTCCTGGTCAATCAAAGATATCGTCGCTCATCTGACAGGCTGGAATCGCAGTCTCGTCGCACGTTTACAGGCTGCACAACGCAGCGAACCCGAACCACCTCCACCCTGGCCAGCGTACCTGCAAACTGAGGATGAAATCAATGCGTGGATCTATGAGTCCAATCAGGGACGTTCGATGCGCGAAATCCTGGATGAAATGCACCAAGTATTTCAGCAGTTGCTCGCTGTCATTGAAGACTTACCCGATGATGTTCGCATCGACCATATCGAACCAAAGTTCCACCTTGTATGGGTGGGCGATCAACGCTTCCCCATTGGTGAATTCTTTGACCACTTCCATGATGACCATGAACCAGGTATCCGCGCCTGGCTCGCGCGTGTGGAAAAACAATAGATCATTATGCTGACCATCGATATCGAAATAGCACGGCGCTTCATCCTCGGCAAGCAGGGACTGTGGCCCGGGCGGCGTTGGCGCGGCGTCAGAGGCACGGAGCAAGCCATGCGCGCGATGGAGTACCTGCAGTTGGACCCGTTGCAAATCATTGCACGCAGCCATGATATAAAACTGTACGGTCGCGTGCTTGATTACACGCCGGGCATGTGGGAGAACGCGACTTACAAAAAGCGCAAGTTCTTCGACTGGGGCGGCTGGCTGGCCGTCCGTCCAATGAATGAACTGCCGCATTGGCGTGTCGTGATGCATCGTGAACGCGATGGCGACTCGTGGGCTCGCAGAATGGTCCGCGACCACGGCGATGCCATCGTCGAAATGCGAGCCATTTTGAAAGAACGCGGTGTCGTGAGCAACCGAGACTTCGAGATGGCGAAACGCACGCGAACACAAAGCTATCGTGGCCGCAAAGACAGCGCGCTGGCTCTGTACTATTTGTGGCGCACCGGCGAAGTGATGACACATCACCGTGAACGCTTCGAGCGCGTCTATGCACTTACGGAAACCGTCGCGCCAGCAGATTTCCTTCGCGAAAGCAGTGAGGCCGAGACGGACCGCTTCCTGATCAAAAAGGAGGTCAGCTTCTCCGGCTTGGGACGGTTGAACCGCGTCGCTGATTCATTCTTGCGCGGCGTGCCCTTTGACAAAGTTCCACGGATACGCGAGTCAATGCTGGCTGACGGTGAAATCATCGAAGTGCAGGTCGAAGGCTGGAAAACAGTGCACTATGCGCTGAGCAGCGACGCCCGGGTACTGCGCGATTTGATCGCAGGGCGCATTCCAAAAGCCTGGGCGCCGTTGGAGACGACAACAACTGAAGAGGTTGTTTTCCTTGCACCGCTTGATCAAGTCAGCGCGCGTGGGCGGGCTAAAGTTTTATTCGGTTTCGACTACGTCTGGGAAGTATACAAACCTGAGCACCAGCGCAAGTTCGGCTACTACACCCTGCCTATTTTGTGGGGCGATCAGCTCGTTGCACGCTTTGATAGCAAACTTGACCGGGCGACAAACACCTTTATCATCCTGGGCTTGTGGTTGGAGAACAAGGCTCTCGGCAAAGACGAGGCATTTGCTGAAGCATTGGCTCGCGGGTTTGCGCGGTTCGTCACGTTTCTTGGCGCAAGCAAGATGGATGCAAAGGCGATTCGCGAGCCGCTGTTACGCCGACGTATAAACAGCTTTATCCCTTAGAGTTTGCGTACATGAGATGAGTCATTGTTTATCTTAAACCGCCACCAATTCTGTGGTCGTATCTCGTGATGGGCTGCGCGACATATCCTCCACATACCCAATCGAACCGCGCGTGTTGTACTTCTCTTTATAGGCAGCGCTAACCGCATCTTTTAGTTTCTCGCTCTTGACCTGCAACGCGCGGACTTTGATCCCGCGTTTGCGTTTTGCCACGAAGATTTCTCCATATGGGTCTTCGATGAAGGTCCGCCACCAACTGCGCGGTTTCATGCTCCACGAACGGACGAAGACTCGTCCATCGACAACTACTGCCCAAATGCCAATGACGCGATGAGCCAGGCCTGTGCCGGCGCGAATGCCGAGAATCCGCTCCTTGTGGATTCTTGCGAGGGCATCCTCTGAGAAATGCTTTTTCGTTTTCATGCTTGTGACATTATCTCCACTAAATCAGATTCACAGGCTCATGCTTGCAGTTTTTATAATAAGTATTCCTGGATGTTTCCTATTCAGGGGAACGGCTGAGCGCAATTTGAACGGTCGTGATGCCATTTTCGGCTGTAATCATTACCCACATCGTTTGGTCATCTTTCGTAAACCCCAGCAAGGCGGAGGTATCCGTAATGCTCGGTTCGCCAACCACCTCCCAGCCCAGATTTGGCATCTCTTCTTGATAGAACGTCCCGGCATCCTGAATGCTGGAGGAAGTTTCATACGTTAACAATCCCAAGCTGCTCACAACATTGGAAGCATCCGGCAATTGCGGCGCGTCAACCATACCGGGCGGGCAATCTGCAGGTAATTTAATTTCAACAGCTCCGTTAACGTCCGTCAACTCGTACTCAAAGCTGAGCGTACCCTCGATGCCTTCGCCAAAATAGTCTGCCTTTCCCCTGGTCGTCAGCACATACTTGACAATATAGCCTCCCTCGGAGGCGACCCACATCTCCCCTGTGGATTCGGTCAGGTCACCTTGACCAAGCGCGTGCTGATCGAAAGTGTAATGATTCGTAGTGATATCGTTGATCGTTTCACTGCCCGCCTCGTCCGCGCCAACGACATAATTCAGGAAACTTGCTGGTTCCATACGATCACCGAGCGAGTTCCCAGTTTCGATCGGAGTTGCAATGCAGGGATTTTCGTCGATGCGCTCGTAGGCCGTCTCATTTGCTTCTGCCATGAAAACGGGATCGAGATCAGTAAGATCACCAGATTTCTCGATGGTCAACTGGCGGGCTGGCGGGTCCTTTTGCATCAACATCAAGTAGGTCTCTGACCATTTTTCAGATTGCCCGTTACGTGTTCCGTCAAAGGATAGAGTTAACCTGGCTATATAACTCGAAAGGTCTGATAGCCCAACTTTCGCGTCCGGTAAATTGAATGGCCCGGAACCATAGACCACATCACTTTGAATGGTCATATTTTCCGGCGGCGAGTCTGCGGGCGTTTCGCCTTGCGATTCTGCCGGCGTTCCGCCAGTCGAAGCATTGCAGGCCGAAGAAATTAACAACGCAGTGATCAGCAGAATCGCCAGTTGCTTGTTAAACGGGAGGTGTGTCATTTGACTTTTCCTTCTCTAAGAATCCGCGGGCGTGCGGCCAATGGAACGTCAAGTTCAACGGCTGAAATTCTCATTTGCCATCGATTGGCACCACGTTAACAATGGCGGTACCTGTTAGCGACACTGCGCCCAATTTCATGGCAACTGGTTGAGACACAGTGCCCCCGGTGGTTGGGACCACGACAGTAATAGGAGGTGGATTAAGCTGGAGCGGCGCGGTCGCTGCGCCACCAGGGCCGCCGCAGTTCCACTGAACTGCGCTGAACAGCATAGCCGTACCGAAGGTCACCCGCAGAGTCAATGTGCCACCATCTTCGCTAAGACTTCCTTCAAAATTGGCGGCGGAATTCGAGACTGTTTGAGTTGTGTTGAAACACACAGTGGCATTGTGAGGATTCCATTTCACCTCGGCATCGCCTGTCAACGCGGCCTGGCTATCGCCACCTATTTCACCTGTCAGTGTGTAGACCATGGTTTCGGAGATGTTTGGGATGGACCCGGCCGATATCGAGGTTATGTTGACCTTGAATCTGCAGTTTACGACTTTAAGAGACTGTTGCAATGGCGGGAAAATGACCTCTTGCCCGGTCCATTGTATCTTCCCGGTAAAGCTGAGGGTGGCAGAGCCCGGTGCTTCGGTTTTGAGTATGAAGTTAGCGCCCCTTCCAATACGGCCATCAAGAGCCGTCGCATTAACGACTTCAGGGTGGAGCGAGACCACGCTGGGGTCGCTTGAGGTAGCCTTTACGTATATTTCTGACGGGCCAAGCCCGCCTTCGAGATTGACTTTATTACCATTCAAATCGGCAACCCGGTCGACCCTGGCCAAGAACTGTACATCATACACAGAATGGGCACAGGCGGGGCTTGGGATCGGAGATGTTGAGATATCAAAGCTGTCTATCGTTTCATTCGTGGCAGGCGCAGCCTGAACGAATGTGGTTTGACCCAGGTCGCCAGTGTAGAGCGCGAGCGTGATCAGCAGAATTGCCAGTTGCTGGTTAAACGCGGAACGTGACATTTGACTCTCCTTCTCCAAAAACCTGGGCGTGTATGAGCACTAAGACATCGAAATCAACGTCCCAGATTCTCAATTGCCCTCGATTGGTACTACGGTGATAATGGCTGTACCCGTTAACACCATTTCACCGGGAAGTGAAATGGGTTGTGATCGGCTACCTCCGGTTATTGGCACCGTGAAGGTTAGTGGTGGTGCCTGGAACTGGTGTTGTTCGTTAACTGTTTTGCGCGCGCCGCAAGTGGTGGTACCTGTACTGAAGACCATGACCGGATCGTAGGTCACCTGCACAGTCAACGCGCTTCCATCCTCGTTCAGACTGCCTTCCATTGTCGCTTTTGCCGGAGGACTGGTAGTGACAATGTTCAGACATGGAGTGGCTTGTTGCTCCTTCCAGCTTACATCGGCGTCGCCTGCCAGAGCCCCATCCGCCTCCCCGCTCAGTTCGCCTGTTAAAGTTGACACGAGTGTGATAGCGACACTTGGAGCAAATCCCGATGATATCGAAGTTACAGAGACCTTAAATCTGCAGTTCACGACTTTAATAGACTGCTGGAGTGGTGGGAAAACCACCCGCAGCCCGGTCCACTCGGCGACCCCGCGGAGCGTAAGGGTGGCTGAACCGGGTGCTTGGGCATTGAGGTTAAAACTGGCACTCGACACTGCGATAAAGCCGTCGAGGCCGGTCGCAGTAGCCGTTTCAGGGTTGATCTCGGCAACGCTGGGGTCACTTGAAGTGGCCTTTACTGAAACGTTTGCCGGACCAAACCCTCCTTGGAGATTTACATTCTGACCGCTCAACTCTACGGCGCGCTGGACCCGGGCGAAGAAGTCTAAGTCATAGTGGGAATGGGCACAGGCCGGGCTTGGAATGGGAGACATCGATATTTCCCAGTTGTCGATGGTTGGATTGGCGGGCTGCGCAGCCTGCACGAATGTGGTTGGGCCCAGGCTGCCAATGTGGAGCGCGAGCGCAAGCATTACTACGATCTTATACCCATGTCTGGCTTTATTGTTGGCTGGGGAAGGAATCTGGCGGAAAGAGCGAGAAACTCTAAACATGGACTCGTACCTCCAATCACAACTCTAAGACGGCGTAAATTTTCTCAGGCAACGATCCTATCTTGTCTAACTCGGTTTGACAAATTATATGAGATACAAGGGCGCGATTCAATAACAAATTAGTCCTACTGAACAACGACCTCTTCATTTTTTACGCGATTATGTGCACCAAAACAAAACCCGCAGGGATGAGCCTGCGGGTTAGATCATATGGATTGGTGCGCACTGGCTTACTGGATGCCTCTTATTCCTGAGCCTTCTCCAGCAGGATGGTGATCGTCGTCACACCCGCGTCAGTTGTGACGATAACTGTCAGAATCTCATCGCCCTGCGTAAATTTCATCAGCGCGTTCGTTTCAGTGATGGCGGGCTCACTGATCAACACCCAACCTAAGCCTGGAATCTCCTCCTGATAAAATGCGGCAGCGTCTGCGGGACTGGATGCCGTATCATACGAAAATAGGCTCGGGATGTTTAGGACGTTGGTTGCATCCGACAGCAACGGAACATTCACGAGTCCGGCCGGACAGTCGTCGGGTAGTGTGATTGCGACCGGTTGGTTGATGTCGGACAATTCATAATCCAGGCTGAGCGTGCCTTCAATGCCTTCACCAAAGTAATCTGCATAGCCTTTTGTGGTGAGAAAATACTTAACGATGTAACCTCCATCAGAGGCGATCCACATCTCGCCCGTGGATTCGGTGATATCTTGTTGACCCAATGCGCGCTGATCGAAAGCGTATTTATCAGAAGCTACATCGTTGACCGTTTCACTGCCCACCTCTTCCGCACCGATCACGCCGCTCAGGAATCCCGCTGGTTCAAGCCGGTCGCGAAGTGAATTCCCTTCTTCGATTGCGATTGCGGTACACGCATCCTCCCCGCGGCGCTCATAGGTTGCCCCATTTGATTCAGTCATGAATACGGGATCGAGATTCGACAGATCTCCCGTTTTCTCGATGGTTAACTGAAGAACCACGGGTTCTGTCGCGCTGGACAGAACGTAGGTCTTCGACCATTTCTGTGCACTCCCGTCGCGAGTTCCATCAAAAGACATGATCAGTGTGGCCTTATAGCTGGGTAGTTTCGCAAGACCTGCTTTTGTGTCTGGAAAATTGAAAGAGCCGGGGCCGAAGTCTACATCCACTTCGGCTGACACAGCGCCGGATTCTTGTGTCGCGAGAGCGGTTGACGGAACGCTTGTTGGCGTTGGTTTAAGACAGGCGAATGAAATCAATGTGAGCATGATCATGAACAGGATCATCGTCACGTGTTTGGAATGATATGTTTTCATAAGTTTAGTTCTCCACTGGGGTTACGATGATGGTAACAGGACTCGGTATGTTTCCTGTTGGGCTTTGTAGCACCAGGGGCGTACGGTAGGTGCCTCCGGCGCTGGGGAAGGTCAATATAAGCGTTTCTGGCGTCATTGCATT
This sequence comes from Candidatus Villigracilis sp., assembly GCF_057083605.1. Taxonomy (NCBI): domain Bacteria; kingdom Bacillati; phylum Chloroflexota; class Anaerolineae; order Anaerolineales; family Candidatus Villigracilaceae; genus Candidatus Villigracilis; species Candidatus Villigracilis sp. The sequence continues at coordinate 10,015 of NZ_JBXMTI010000063.1, forward strand.
CGTGGTGTTGATGTCCTGTAGACTACATGCACCTACCTCAGTCAGAGCGGCTGAGTCGAAGACCAGCTTCAGGATAAGCTGCTCACCGCTTTCGCTTGGACTGCCTCTTAGTGTGACCAGGCTTGGTGGAACGGTGTCAGTGTGTACACATTCAGGAGGGAGAATAATGGCGGGAACCCAAACCATTTCAGTCGAACCAAAGTAACCACCTTCTGAATCTGCCGTCAGTATCGCCTTCGTGATTATTGCACCCAGATCGATGCTGCCCCCTGTGCCTTGAACGATAGTCCAATGAGCGTACATATAGACTTCATATTTGCAGTTTATGACCTTGACCGACAAAGGGTAAGTGACGTATTCACCAAAGGCCAATCCCTCAAAATGCAGTGTTGTCTTGCCGGCCTTTTTTGCTTTGAATGTAAAGGTAGCTGAGTGGGGCGATGGTTCTGCATTAGGATTAACAAGATCACTAAGGTCGTCCGTATTTCCTGTGGTGCGCCTCGTACTACCGATGAAGTCGCCAACGGTCCTATCTACCGAGAACACCTCAACCTGCATTCCGGAAAACGCGTATCGACGCAGATCAATTCCGGATATCGTGGTGGGCGGAGCATAGACACGCGCTTCGTAACTTACTTTTTCCCCAACACAGACTGTAGTTTTAGGATTGACTATATCCAGATAAATTCTAACGGGCAAACGAGCCGGCGCAGCCTGAGCCGGCAGTCTTTGGCCTGCGCTCCCGATAACGAGCGCCAGCACCAGCGCAATGAAGAATATCCGCCAGCGGGGTGTCGTATTCCTTGCATGTGTGGATAATAAGTGTGTCGTTTGTTTTTTCATTTGGTGTCCTCCACCGGAATCACGTAGACGTTAGCCGAGCCGAATGCAGTGCCTGGCGCTCCGGGTCCTTCCATCTGTTGGTCCACGACCCCTATCCCGCTCGTAGGCAGGATGACTCTTAGCGGCGACGCGGTGAGTGTGGCGTTACCACCTCCACTCCCTATTCCTGGGCAGGATACGATATCGGCAAATTCTACTGGGTCGTAGTTCAGTTGCAACAAAAGTTGGCCGCTATCGTTCAGATTGCCTCGCATATCGACCTTTCCAATCCCAAGCGAGTTCTTTGCGCCGCAATTTGGTACATCGGACGTGGACAGCCAGACCACGGGAGCCTTGCCCGTGAAGATATAGCCTGTCGGATCGGCTGTCAGCCGCCCATCAATAATCACACCCAGGAATTCAATAGATCCATAATCACCACTCCAGGACATTTTAGAGGTGGTGATGACCTTATACTTGCAGTTTATGACTTTCACTGACACCGGAAAATCGACGTATTGACCATGGGCCAAGCCCTCAAAATAGAGAGTTGTTTTGCCGGCCTTCTTTGCTTTGAATGTAAAGGTGGCTGAGTGCGGCGGTGGTTCCGCATTAGGATTAACCAGGTCAACAATCTCATCAGTACTTCCTGTGTTGCGGGTCACAAATCCTTTTTTGGCACCGATGAAGTCACCCACGGTTTGATCTACCGAGGTCGCCTCGACCTTAATTCCTGGCAGCGCAGATCGATCAGGCAGGTCTTTATCGGTCCAGCCAGGAGGTGCAGAAGTAAATTGGCTGTAGACCTTTACGATGTAACTTACCGACTCGCCAACACAGAGTGTATTCTTAGGATTGACCACATCCATGTAAAGCCTGACATTCGCGCGAGTCGGGGCGGCCTGAGCCAGCGGTGTTTGACCTACGCTTCCTAAGGCGAGCACGAGCAATAGCGCAATGAAAACAATGCGCCAGCGTGGATTCTGATTCCCAGCATTCGTTGATAGTCCCCTTGAGTTGTGAAAATTTCTAAACATGGCACGTACCTCAATCTTTCACATATTAAGGTTAGTCACCCCCGTCATTGCACATCGGCATCATATTCATAGAGTAGATACGCGCCTATTGTGGAGAATACATATGCCCCCAATCATAATCCGCAGTAATTCCGCCCTCATAGTAGTCGAGGATGAACTGTACATCTCCCTTGTTGATAATTACACAGACCTCGTCCGGGTCTGAGCAGGGATAATGGTAGGTTACCTGACCTATATGCGAAACCGTCCAACCACTTGCCGGCGCCAGGTTCTCATAAAACTCCAGAAACTCGTCATTGCTCACGGAGGCATCAAAAAAATAACTATCAACATCGATCTCCGCAAAACGACGCATACCCGTCAGGCTGCTACCCGCAGGAAGGGGCGGGTCGAAGCCCAGCAGGGTTTGTTCCGGTTCCAGGTATTCGGGAGGTACGGAGATTTCCGTCAACTGGTTGATTGAAGACAATTCCTGCGTGAACTCACTGACCCCAGGAAAAATATCTGGGCCATAAAAGCACACATTTCCGGTCAACTTGACATGGAAATATAGCGGGTAGTTGCCGTCTTGCGCCAGGTAAAGATCGCCTACCGCTGTGTCGATTTTGTAGGCGCCACTAGGATCCGATGCTTCTCTGAGATTTGTTTGATCAAAGGTGAAATGATTGGCTGGAATGCCCTGGAAATCCTCCTGGCCGATGAATTGGGCGCTCAATACGCCAACACCATTTATGCGGCCCTCGCGCATATCTATCTTCGATTGCAGAAAATAATCGATTTCGTCTTCTGGCTGAGATTCAAGACGAATCGACCAGTCCACGCTCCCATTCGTCTCGTAGTACCGACCGCCGACGAAATACTTTTGATGCACAGCAAACTCATCACCAACAACAAGAAATTTCGTCACCTCATACCCGCTGAATGGCTCCTTGATATATCCAATGGTGACCGTCCCATCAATCTCACTAGCATATCCGCAGCCGGTCGCCTTCTCAGTTCTAGTCAGGATGAAGCTGTCCAGCACACGGTTGTCTCCCAGTGCCTCAGGGTTGAAGACCGGTGGATACACGGTTGCGGTGGGTATATCAGTTGGGGGCAACGTGGCGGTGCCTAACTCTGCCAAAGATGAAATAGGAGTTCCTGAATCAGCCGCAGCTGGGTCAGCAGATATTGGTGGACTCACCAAAATACAGCCTAGAATGAATAAGCTCAGCGCAATAAAGAAAATCTTTGTGGTTTGAAGTTTTGTTTTCATGACAGTGCCCTCCTTTTCGGGACACCGAAATAGCACATTGTAGAACCCAGCCGGCGTGGTGTTGGGTTCTAAACCTAAGCCGCCCCCTTTGGTTGTGAGGATTTTTAGATATTGGTGAACTCACAATCGGTCTCATGTGGAGAACTAATGGCCCCCGTGATAAATACGATAACTGGCATCAAATTTGTACAAATTGATGCCTTAGCAATTATAGCACTCTATACTTGATCGGGCAGAATTGCTTCCAGTATTTGGGCCGCTGAAAATACGCTGCATAACGGGAAAACCGCAGGTGATATGCCTGCGATTCGATAAATCTATTTTAGCGTCTGCCTCCCAGGAATCCAAATCCGCCAAACAATACCACGGATCCAAGGAGGAAACCCACGTTGTACCAGGGTCCGTTGTTGTGCACCTCATACATCTGTATCGCTGGGTTGAAAAATGATACGAACAGGGTGATGAGTGCCACGAGCCCATGCCAGAGTCCGGTGCCGAAGCCGGGTACTTTCCCATTCTCAGCCGGCGTATCAAGCTGCGGGTTGGGCCCGGGCAGTGTAAATTGTATTTCGGTACGAAGCTCATCGATTTTCACTGTCGAGTTAGGGGCACAAGCCGTCAGCGTAATAAGCAATACGGCAATCAAAAAGAATGCGGGTAATTTTTTCACTTTTCTACCTCTTATTTTATTAGATGAGATTTGCTTCCATTCTATTCAAATCATACATTAAGCCTAAATTCGTCGCATCCACCTGTTGGGGAGGGTTTGTCTCCACCACTTGGGGGAGAAAGGTCAATTAAGTAGAATCATTTGTCGGCTGGGCGTGAGGCGTTCTTTTCCGTGTCGCTCTCCCGAAGGACGTCGGAACGATGTGAGGGAGCGTTCTTCGCGACTGAAGAGTCTTGTACACTCAGGACAAGAGATTCTTCGCTATCGCTCAGGGAGACGCTTACAAGCCTACATCCCAAAACTGACTTGCTGCGGGTTGACCAATAGCATCGGCACGTGGATGGTGGGCATGTGCGTCTGGAAGGGGTTGCTGATATCCGCATCGTAAACCGAGAACCAGGTCATGTGCGAGAGCTCGATCATCGTGGCGAAGTCTGCATGGGTAGACATGCGTACCTTGCCCTTGAGCATATAAGCTCCCAGGATCATATCCACATCCATCAGAACGCGGTCTGGTGTGGCGGGGTCGTAATCCAGCGGTTCGGTTTGCGAGAATGCGAGATGGTATCCGATGATACGGTTGATCGGAAAAAAGTATTCGTTATAGGTCAGCGTTTTATAGGATGAGCCACCGAATAGAAGCATCTCGGCATTTAACAGGTGGAGGTAGGCAGGCAGGTCCTGCATCCGCAGCCAGATGCCCACACGTACTTCTTTTTTGGTAATAAGATCACCATGAATGAGTTTGTTGGGAGAATACACAACAACAGTAGTCGCTTTTTCATCAGGGGCAAGTTGATACATAATTATTTCTCCTTTCTTTCTAGGGGCTGAAAAAATTACAATCCCAATATAGGAGTCTGCGCAGGTAGGTACAAGTTGTGTTTTCCTGTTCGACGACTCGAAAGGTCAGCCAGTATGCCTCAACAGCTAGTGGATGTGTGGGATCGAACACTCGATAGAAATAAGGCTGACTGGTCAATGTGACGGGGAGCGCAGGCAGGTAGGTTGGAACAAGATCATTTAACGCCGTGGGGTAAAAACCCCGATCAAGATAATATCTTTCTATAGCCTGGACAATTTGATTCCCAATTGCGATTCCGTTTATGATCTCTTGACTCGTTGGCGTGCTGGTTGCAGTGCTGGAAGCAGTTTGAGTTGGAGAAGGTGTAACTGTGAAGGTGGAAGTTGGAGTAATCGTTCGCGTGGGAGTTGAAATTGGTCTCGGTGTTAAAGTGGGAGTATTGGTAAGCAAAGGTGTTGAAGTACTGTACGGAACGAGGGTGGCAAGTGTGGTCGGCGTGACACTTTCTGTTACTAAGTTATTTGGGGTCGGAGTATCAGCAGCGAAAAAATCGGCAAAGGCCCCCGTTCGGTAGGCAAAGATCAGAAAGACGAGCGCCACTAATAGAGGCACAAGCAGCAGAATTTCAAAGAACTTTTTCATAAAAAAATTATACATTGTGCTTCAAGCTTAAGTGAGTGAGACATAAGTCCTCATCGCACCCTTTATAAACAAAAAATCGCAGATACTTTATCTGCGATTAATATTTTTTCATATGTTACAGTCCCTCACCCCCGCTTTTCCTGCTCCTCCATATCCAGCAACAGCAAATCCAATGCGCCGACGGAGACTTGCAACTCGCGCAGGGAAATGCCGAGGGATATGATCATCAGGACCAGGGCAATCGCGAAGCTCCACTGTCCGCCTAAAACCCAGCCTGCGAAAAGTGCGAACATGCTGACCACGCAGAAGAGCAGGCTCAACACACCGTATATCTGCATATTGCGGATGAGATGAACGCGATAACGTAAGTTTGCGATTTGGCGGATAAAAGTCTCTTCACGATCCTTGCTGTATCTGTCACGCAGGTTGCGAATGATAGTAGCGAGAGTCAAAAAGCGATTGGTATAAGCCAGGAGCAATAATGAAACGGTGGGAAATAATAAGGCAGGGGTTGTAAGTGTGATTTCCATTAGGCCAACCCAAAACTCACTTCACTGGGGTTCACCAATAGCATCGGCACTTGTACATTGAACTGTGGAAGATAAGGGTTGCTGATCGCCGCATCATAGATCGACATCCACGCCGTGCGCGAAACATCCAGGTTGGTCGCCACATCGGTTTGAGTTGAAATACGCAGTTTCGCCTTCAACAAAAATGTGCCGATCACCAAATCCACTGGCTGCATCATTCGGTTTTGTTCTGCGGCTTCGTAATCCAACGGGTCTTGCGCAGGCGGCGCAAGATGAAAAGCCAGCAATTTCGCTGTGGGCACAAAAATCTCTGAATAGGCAAGTGGTTTGGGAGTCGCGCCGCCGAATAAAATGATCTGCGGTTTTATAATATGAACATAATTCGGAACACCCTGTGTGCGAAGCCAGATACTCACACGCAAACTTTCCTTCACTACAACTTCCCCACGCACCAGCATATTGGGCGTGTACGCCATCACCATGGCGGCTTTCTCATCGGGTGCAAGTGGCTTCATTGATTTCTCCTTTTTGGAATGCGCAAATTATACAACATCCTTCCATGAGCTTGGAGTATAAATTTTGACTTGCAAAGTCAATCGAAAAAATTACTGATTTATGACACAAGCGGTATACTTCTTAACCATATGATAGACACACCCAATAACAAACGCTGGATCGTCCCGCCTCTGATCACACCCGAAGCCGATTCTGCACTATCGGCCTTTCCTCCCGTTTTGCGTCAGATCCTCTTCAACCGTGGTTACGCCACCGATGCCGAGGCGCGCGCCTATCTCAATGCCAAACCCAACTTCAATAATGATCCCTTTCAAATGACGGGCATGCGTGAGGCAGTGGATCGGATTCAATTCGCGATTAAGAATCATGAGCCCATCGCCATCTATGGTGATTATGATGTGGATGGAGTCACAGCCACAGCTTTGATGGTTGAAGCCTTGAGACTCCTTGATGCTGATGTACGTGGTTATATCCCCAACAGATTTGAAGAGGGCTATGGATTAAATAACAACGCATTGGATGAACTTAAAGCCGATGGCGTAAAACTGGTCATCACAGTCGATTGCGGCATCCGCTCGCCCAACGAAGCGCTTCATGCGCGGACCATTGGCCTGGACCTGATTATCAGCGACCATCACCACCCTGACGGTGAAAACCTGCCCCCCGCCTTCGCGGTCATCAATCCAAAACAACATGGCGATGTGTATCCAGATAAAGATTTAGCTGGTGTGGGTATTGCGTACAAAATTGCGGAAGCATTATTCAGCCTTCAGCCTTCAGCCTTCAGCCTTGATTCGTTACTTGACCTCGTTGCATTAGGCACCGTTGCAGACCTCGCCCCTCTTGTCGGCGAGAATCGAATATTGGTGCGGAGAGGTCTCAAGCAAATGCAGCAGACCACGCGTCAGGGATTATTCTCTCTCGCGGCTGTCTCTGACCTCGCGTTGGCAAAGGTCAATGCAGGGCATATCGGCTTCACACTTGGTCCACGCTTGAATGCGGCTGGCAGATTAAAAGAAGCGCTCGCTGCATTCGAATTATTAACGACAACTGATGTCTTTCGCGCTGGCGAACTTGCACAAGTGCTGGATATGCAAAACCGTGAACGTCAACGCATTACACGAGATATGCAAAAACGCGCCGAAGAAATGGCGATCAGTGAAGACCCCGATGCATATCTATTGTTTGCCGCGCATGAAGAATTTAATCCAGGTGTAGTTGGGCTGGCAGCTTCACGCTTAACCGAAACATATTACCGCCCTGCTATTGTCGCATCCAAAGGCACGGAGGAAACACGCGGCTCCTGCCGCTCCATTCCAGAATTCCACATCACTGATGCGCTTGATCAATGCGCAGACTTGCTCGTCCGCCACGGAGGTCATGCCGCGGCGGCAGGGTTTACGGTGAAGAACGAATATCTGTCAGAGTTGGTTACGCGGCTAAAAGCCATAGCGATGGAAAAACTATCGAATGAAGACCTCAGGCCCACAGTCGCAGCGGATGCGGAAGTCTCTCTGGTGGATATGCGTCCTGACTTATATGAAAAGTGTCTGCGTTATCTTGAGCCAACAGGTTATGGAAATCGTGACGCGGCTTTTGTGGCACGCAATGTCAAAGTCAAAAACTCGCGCACAGTTGGCGCGGATGGGAAGCATTTGAAGTTGGGTCTTGAGGATGAAAAAAAATTCTCGCACGATGCCATCGGTTTCAGGCTCGGCGACTGGCACAAAAACATGCCTGCCCGCGTGGATATTTTATTCACCTATGAAATAAATGAATTCAATGGGCGTGTTGGTTATCAATTGAATTTGAAGGATATAAAGCAATCGTAGGTCACGCTTGTAGCGTGACAAAATAAGATTTGATGAAGAGCGTCACGTTGAAAACGTGACCTACTTAGCCTTCAATTCATCTTCACGTTCAGGGATGGTAAAGCGGGTAATGGTGGTGTAATCCACAAAGGCGGGAAGAATTTTATTCATGAATGCAGTCACACTCCACAACCACGGAATGATCCACATGCGGCGCGGATGGCGCACAAGTTTCACAACGGCTTTGCCAACCTGTTCCGCAGTAAGCAGCATGAACTTTGGCGTTGCGGCATTGGTCTTACGCTTGATACCAGCGTGTTGTGTAAACTCGGTCACAACGCCGCCGGGATAAATGAGTGAAACATCAATGCCCCAAGGTTTAACTTCACGGCGCAAGGCTTCGGAGAATCCGTGCACTGCATGTTTGGAAGCAGCATAGATCGTATAAGTCGGCGTGCCAACCAGGCCCGCCATCGAGCACATGTTGATGATACTGCCCAAGCGCTGCTTGATCATCACTGGCAAAACTTGCCGTGTGGTTTGAATGACACCCATAACATTCACGTCAATTTGTGCCTGAATATCTTTGACGGGGTCAAGGTTCTCCAGCCAATCCAGACGACCAAAGCCTGCATTGTTAACCAGCACATCGATGCGCCCAAATTTTTCGAGAGTCTGCATCACCAATGCTTGAATGTCCTCAAGCTTGGAGAGATCGGCTTGAACAACTAGAGTCTCCGCTCCCGTGCTCATCCCATTGATCTCCTGCGCCAGGGACTGCAATTTGTCCACGCGGCGGGCGGCCAGCACCACCTTGGCACCTTCGCGGCCAAATTCGCGGGCGGAGGCTTCACCAATTCCCGATGAAGCGCCAGTAACGATCACCACTTTACCTTTAATGTCCATTGGATTCTCCTTTATTACGTCATTGCGAGGGCGCTCTTGTACTTTGCCCGAAGCAATCTCTTGTCAACAAGGGGATTGCTTCGTGGGGAAGAGCACCCTCCTCGCAATGACATTCCATCACAACCCCCAGCGGGGTTGGTAATCACAATAATCGTTATTTGTTAAACGCCGCACATCAGTGCCATCAATTCTCATGATGTAAATTTCACAACCATGATCGTCACCGTATTTATCAAAATAGGAGGTGAAGGTCACCCATTGTCCATCCGGTGAAAAGGATGGGCCTTGTGAATTTCCACCGGTTGGTGAAAGCATGTGCGGATTCGAACCGTCGGCATTCATAATATAGATATCCCGATTCCATGGCTGGCCTGAATATGTCACAATAAATTGACCATTAGGCGACCAGTCATTTCGTCCGCGGATGGCAGGCAGATTGCTGACCTTCTTCAGATCACTTCCATCCATGCGGATGGTAAACAGTTGAACCGAGCCTTGCATATCAGAAGCGAACAAAATGGTATTTCCATCAGGCGACCAGGTCGGGTCCCAACCTGAGGCGTTTGGAATTTGATGTTGATTCTTTCCATCTCGATCCATCAACCAGATTTGATTTAAAGTAGTGACCGAAAGTTTGAAAGCAATCAATCTGCCATCTGCTGAAATCTCAGGGCCATTAGCCTGTCAGTCAATTGAGTGACATTGCCTGATGCAATATCCATTTCATAAATTTCATAAATGCCCGCTTCACGAAACGAGGCATAGATCACACTTTTTCCATCGGGTGAAATGGATGGATAATAATGCTGTCTTGTATCATCCGTTGTCAGGCGGCGAAAACCTGAACCATCGGCGTTGATGACGCAGATCTGATTCTTCGCTGTGATTCTAAACACCTGACAGGTAAAAGCGATTTGACCAAACGGTTCGCCCCCAGCGGAAACTGGCAGGTCGACTTGAGCAGTAGAATCAACTGACAGCGGGGTGGAGGCCGCTAGCGTGGCAAGCAGGTTCGAGTCGGGGGGTGAGGCGGAGGGGATATTGCAGGCAAGGATGAAGACTAAAGCAGTTAATAAAATCAATCCATATCTTTTTGTCTTCTTAAAAAGATTCAAGATAGAACTCCTCACCGGTAAGTATCTTGGCGCCGACGCTATTACATTGCGGGCAGGCTGTCTCTTTTTGTTTGGGGTGATATTTTAGAAAACAAACCATGCATTGCTGTTCAGCAGGGATGATGCGGATGTTCAATCTTAATTGTGCAAGCGGTGTTTGTGAAACAAGCCCATGCCATTGTTCACGAAGCTGGTCTTCGTTGACCTCCGTCAATTCACCAACTGCGATCTGAACTGAATCTTTGTGCGATGGCTGTTGAAGAAGATATTGAACGATGGATGATAAATGTTCGTTTTTGTGCATAACAATAAAACGCCTCAGGCCGGTCTATAAGCCGCATTCTGTCCAGCGGATCGCTCCGCTTGTGCAGTCATCTCTCTGGGCGACGTGTCGCCACATCGCTCGGTGCAGCCTACCCGGGACTGGCCTTTCCCACAAGAGGGAAAGGCACATGCGAAGACGAGCCGTCTCCCATCGTCCACAGACGATTTCGTCCCTGCTTGGCCTTGCTCCCGGCGGGGGTTACCTGGCCGCACACATTACTGCGCGCGCCGGTGGTCTCTTACACCACCTTTTCACCATCACTCCCTCGCCCCAACCCCTCTCCCAATGGGAGAGGGGCACAGGGGTGAGGGGCTGTTTTTTTCTGTGGCCCTTTTCCGGCAGGTTCACGCCATATGGCGTTTTTCCCATCACTAGGTGATGGGACTTCCCCGCCCCGGGTGCTATCCGACGCCGTGCTCTATGGAGTGCGGACTTTCCTCGATCCCGACAACGCAGGACCGCGACTGCCCAACCAGCCTGAGGTAAATGTATGATACACGCAAGGGATGAGCCAGTCAACGCCCGAAAGGTGGACATTTCGAGAAAAGACATTAAAATAGAGAGGCATTTGAACCTCAGGCAATAAAAGGAATAACTTTGAGCAACTGGCCCGGAAAATTTGTGATCGGTCTCACCGGCAACATCGCAACAGGAAAAAGCGTGGTGCGCCGTATGTTGGAACACTTAGGCGCCTATACCATCGATGCGGATGCGCTTACTCACCGCACATATGCCAAAGGTGCGCCGGGCTATCAACAAGTGATCGATAAATTCGGGAAGTGGCTGGTCAACAAAGACGGAGAGATCGACCGCAAGAAACTTGGTAATCTTGTCTTCAGCGATCCCGATGCGATGAAGGAATTGGAAATCATCGTCCACCCATTGGTGCGTCAGGCGGTTGAAATATTAATTAAGCGCGCCTCCCAGCCCGTGGTGGTGATCGAGGCCATCAAACTTCTTGAGGGGGAACTGCGAAAAGTATGCGATTCCATTTGGGTTACAAATGCCCCGGAAGATGTGCAAGTGGAACGGTTGATACGCAAGCGTGGCATGAATCGCGAGCAGGCAACGGAGCGCATCCACATGCAGTCAGCTCAGAGCGCCAAAGTTGCAGTTGCGAACATCGTCATTACGAACACTGGTTCTTATGACGAGTTGTGGAAGCAAGTCAGCGAGGCTTGGAAAGAGATCGTCCCCTTTGCAAGCAGCGCGCTTACAGACTCTGTTGTGATAAAAAAATCCACCACTGGTGAATTTGCTGTAAAGCGTGGAAAGCCCAAACACTCCATGGCCATTGCAGAGTTGATCACACGTCTCAGCAAAGGTAAACGCAATGTAACCGCAAGTGATGTGATGGAAGACTTTGGCGATAAGGCCTACATGCTGCTTGAACAGGATGGCAAGTTCATTGGGTTGGCAGGCTGGCAGGTGGAAAACCTGGTGGCACGCACAACCGATATCTTCCTCGAAGAGAATGTGAATTTGCAAAAGGCGCTTGAGACTTTGATCAAGGAAGTTGAAAACGCATCCAGTGAATTACAAAGCGAAGCATCGCTGATCTTTGCCATGAATGAACTTTCAGCGCAGGAAGCCCTCTGGAAAAACTTAGGTTACGAACGACGCACCCCGGAAACCCTCGGCGTGCAAGCCTGGCAGGACGCCGCAACCGAATCCATTCCAGCAGGCAGCGCTTTGTTCTTTAAACAATTACGCCAGGACCGTGTCTTGCGTCCGATCTAGGGGTTGGAGGTCGGTATCTCGTAGTATTTGCTGTTTGTGCATAAATCGCAGAATTTTCCAAAAGAAATTACGAGCAAAAATATAATTGCGGCTTAGTGATTTATGCGGCACTCCGTAGGGTTTACCGTCTCTCGACCATCTCTATTCAATTACAGTGACTGAATTTCTGAACAACCTCTTCTTTATATTTCAAAGGATCAGCTGGCTGAGCGTTCTTGATATTATGCTCGTCACGCTGATTTTCTTTGGCTTGCTATATTCCCTACGCGATACCCAGGCCATGGCATTGCTGCGCGGAATGATCCTGCTCGTTGTGGCACTCATCCTTTTAACCAGCCTGGTAGACCTCCCTGCCTTTTCATGGTTTGCACAAAACTCATTACCGGCCTTATTGCTTGCCTTACCGGTGATATTTGCCCCGGAGATTCGACGGACGCTGGAAAGGCTCGGGCGGGCCGGGACGATTTGGCCTGCTTCTGCTAAATCAGCAGACGTGGCCCTTGAGCAGAACATTCATTCCGTGGTGACGGCTACGGCCAGGTTATCCGCCCGCCAGCACGGGGCACTGATTGTTTTGCAAAGGCTGGATAATCTCGATGACCTGGCTCAAACCGGCGTGCAAATGAATGCACGTGTGACGCCTGAATTACTATTACAGATCTTTTACCCCAATACCCCGCTGCATGACGGCGGTGTGATCATCGTCAACTCGCAAATCATCGCCGCAGCTTGTGTGCTGCCTCTTTCAGCCAGCGGAATTTTGAACCGCACGCCGGAAAGGCAAATGGGGCTGCGTCATCGTGCCGCATTGGGAGTATCCGAAACCAGTGATGCCATTGCTGTTGTGGTCTCGGAAGAGACTGGCGCTATTTCGATTGCACACGCAGGCAGAATGCTTCGCAGACTTGACCCTGAACGACTGGAAAATATTTTGATCGCTTTCTTCCGCCCGAACGGCAGGGAATATATCCCAAATTTGTTCGAGAAAATTTTACCCGGCTTCTTCCGCCGCAAAGAAGATAAATAATGCTTCGCTGGATCTCTCGCAATTACCGTACTTTCCTGTGGGCCTTCGCGTTGGCGATGGCTGTTTGGATTTCCGCAGTCACCTCCGCCGACCCTGACGAAACGCGCACGCTTCCATCGCCCGTGTCGGTGCAGATCATCGGCCAATCTCCCAATCTCGTTTTAAATAGCGAGATCCCAAAGGAAGTGGAATTAACATTGCGCGCGCCGGTCTCTGTTTGGGAATTGATAGAAGCAGACCCGCAGATCGTCCGCGCGATTTTAGATCTCTCAGGGTTGAGTTCCGGTGAGCATGTCATCGATTTGCAGATACAGGTGAATGCGCGGCCGGTACAGATCGTTTCCGTTTCACCGCGTACGATCACACTAACATTAGAGCCGCTCATCACACAGACCTTGAGCGTGGACTTGAGTTTATCTGGCGAGGCCGCTGTGGGTTATCAGGTGGGCGAGGCAAGCCTCGAGCCAGTGGAAGTTGTAGTAGCAGGCGCCCAGTCCCAGGTCCAGAAAGTGACGCGGGCTCGTGTATCTGTCGACTTGAGCGGCATCCGTGAAAATTTCGATCAGTCACTTCCTGTGGAAGTCCTCGATGATAAAGGTCAAAAAGTGGATGGGGTTACTGTTTCTCCTGAAACTATCCATGTACTTATGCCTGTTAGTCAACAGGGCGGGTATCGTGATGTGGCCGTGAAGGTGACAATTATTGGGCGTGTTGCAAGCGGATATCGGCTGACGGACCTGTCTGTGTTCCCGCCAGTTGTGACAGTATTTTCAGCAGACCCATTGCTTGTAAGTGACCTGCCTGGTGTTGTGGAAACTCAACCATTGGATCTGCAAAATGCACAGAACGATATTAATACGCGGCTTTCGATCAACCTGCCGCCTGGCGTTTCGATCATAGGCGAACAAACCGTGTTGATACAGGCTGGGGTCTCACCCATCGAAAGTAGTGTTACACTGGCTGGTGAAAGAATTGAGATCATTGGGCTTGATAATGCCTTAACAGCCCAGGTTTCGCCTACTACAGTTGATATCATCATCTCAGGGCCATTGTCCCTGTTGGACACACTTACCCGTCAGGATGTGCGCGCTACCGTGGATTTGACCGGGCTACCAGTTGGAACTTATCAGATCGTTCCCAAAGTGGAAATTCTGATCGCCAATGTGCTGGTTGAATCGATCCTGCCAAACACAATCGAGGTGGTCATCTCACCGATCGGTGCGCCTGTAATTTCGCCAACACCCACACCATAGTTATCGCTTGTCTCACAAACAAGTAAATTATTCTATGGAAATTGCGAGTACATAATACACCGTTAGTTTGTTAAATTCTGCGATACTATGTAAGAAATTGGAAAATAAAAATTTGTTATGAAACCTATTGTTGCTTTAGTAGGCCGACCAAACGTCGGTAAATCCACGCTATTTAATCGTCTTGCAGGCGAGCGTTTAGCCATTGTGGATGAAACCCCCGGCACCACGCGTGACCGTTTATTTGGTGAGGCGGAATGGAATGGGCGCAAGTTCAATATTGTTGATACAGGCGGAATTGACCCGACACACGGCGGCAAGACACCACTCTCCACTGGTTCAGTTGATTTCATTGAAGACATCCGCAGGCAGGCTCAAGTTGCCATTCAGGAAGCAGATGCAGTTTTATTTGTCAACGATGGCGAGACGGGGGTTACAGAACCTGATCGCGAGGTTGCAGAGATCCTGCGCCGTTCACAAAAGAAACTAGCGGATGGAACATTTTGGCCGCCCATATTCCTGGTCGTGAACAAATGTGACTCAAGAGAAAGGCGCGAGCAAGCCTCTGAATTCTATGAGCTTGGCTTAGGCGAATCTTACGCGATTTCTGCCATTCACGGAACCAGCACAGGTGACATTCTTGATGCACTTGTGGCCTCCTTCCCCGAACAAAAAGAAGAAGTGGAAGATGACAGCATCAAAATTGCAATTGTCGGCAAGCCAAATGCAGGGAAATCAAGTTTATTGAATAAGCTGGTGGGCGAAGAGCGTGTGATCGTCAGCCCGATTGCAGGAACCACCCGCGACTCGATTGATACAAAAATCGAGTATGAGGAGCTTGAGATCACTTTGATCGATACGGCTGGCATCCGTCGGCGCGGAAAGATCGAGCATGGCGTCGAGCAATACAGCGTCCTACGTTCATTCAAATCCATTGAGCGTGCAGATGTCGCCCTGCTGATGATCGATGCGACCACAGGCATCACTGCTCAGGATGCACACATCGCTGGCTTTATCCTCGATGAATGGAAATCCTGTGTTGTACTGGTCAATAAGTGGGATGCGCTGGAAAAAGACAACACCACCATGGAAACATTCACGGCGAAGATTCGGCTTGACCTGAACTTCATGGATTATGTGCCGATCCTGTACATCTCTGCCAAAACAGGTCAACGTGTGGACCAGGTATTGCCGATGGCATTACGCGTACAGGAAGAACGGCTTGCGCGCCTGACCACATCCACAATCAACGCGATCATTCACAAAGCACAAGATGCGCATCCACACCCGACTCATGCGGGGCGTGCGCTCAAAATGTTCTACGGCACACAAGTCCGCAGTGACCCGCCGACTTTTATGATTTATGTCAACGAACCGTCGTTGATGCACTTCTCGTATTTGCGCTACCTTGAAAACCAGATCCGCGCTGAATATTCCTTTTTAGGGACGCCGATTAGAATTGTTACAAAGGGACGCAGGGAATAAAACTACACGATGAACAATCGAAGACACCTTATCATTGGCGATATTCTCGCCATTGCAATCATTACCATCATCGGATTCGCTACTCACGGCGAAACAGACACATCCTATCTTCCGCGCATGGGGACTACGTTCTTCCCAGTGTTGATCGCATGGCTTCTGATCGCGCCCTGGTTCGGATTATTTGATGAAACGGTTATAGCGAAATTCCAAAATCTTTGGCGCGTTGCGCTTGCACTCTCGTTTGCAGCGCCGCTCGCGGTGGTATTACGCGCCGTTTTGTTAAACGCTGCTGTGCTGCCTCTTTTTGTTTTGATCCTCGGCGGCAGCAATGCGCTGGGAATGATGATTTGGAGATGGATTTATATTTTCCTCGTAAGGCAAAAACCAGCCCTTGACAAATAGATATTTATCTATATAATGACGTATAGAAAGTTATCTATATGAATACATCCGTTCCCCTCGCCTGCAACATGGGTGTCTTTACACCTACACAGCGTGACGCACACCTTCAGGTTATTGATCAATTATTTCAAAAGGTGGAGAACGTTCAGCAAATGGAAAATGGCTATGAGTTCACCTTGCCCAACCAATCAGATATTATTATCAGAATGGGCGAATTCATTGCCAATGAAAGGCTGTGCTGCCCATTTTTGGAATTCACGCTGAAGGTCACACCAAATAATGAGCCCATCTCTTTGCTCCTCACGGGCCCCGAAGGTATTCATGAATTCATGCATGCCGAATTCAGCGAGGCATTTTCCACATGATTAAATTTAACCCCGTCCTGTTTGCCAAAGCCATCTCTGACGAAACCCGTCAGAAGATCATGAATATCTGTTGCTGCTGCTCACTTTCGGTCAACGAAATTGTTGAGAAGCTTGATGTTTCTCAACCCACTGTTTCGCATCACCTCGCCATTTTGCGCGAGGCCGATCTTGTCACCGTGCGCGAAGAAGGCAAGCAAACTTTCTATACTCTCAACCAAGAACGTGTTGCTTATTGCTGCGGCCAGCTTATGGTCAAATTTGCGCCAGAATCTGTAGCAACCGAAAACCTGTTGAAAACCATCAAGGCCTGATCGGGATATGCCTTCGGCCGGGACATATCCCGTTTTTTTGGCAAGTTTCATAGACAAACTTCTATATGAAAGGAGTAACCCATGAACGAATTAACTGTCGTCAACAACGATGAATGCTGTGAAGGTGAATGCTGCGGCGGCAACTGCGGTCCTGGTTGTTGCTAAGTTTGTACGATCTCTGTTCATCGTAGGATGAGCAGAGAGAAATTAATCGGAAAATTTTTTGCTCAAATACATAGACAATCATCTATATTATCCTCTTTGCGAGAAGCGGCACGCCGTAGCATTCTTCGAAATAATAATGAGATTGCTTCGCCGAAAAACGGCTCGCAATGACGGAAACAAAAGGAGACTCAAATGACTCAATCCCCCACCCCCATCCATGAAACTGTCCGCGAGCATTATGCGGAGCGGATCAAGAGCAGCGCTTCCTGTTGCGGTGCCTCAGACTGCTGCAGTTCCGAAAGCAGTCTCTACCCTGCTGATTTGCTAACTGCCATCCCATCTGACGTAGCCAGCACCAGCTACGGCTGCGGTGACCCGATCACCCTCGCCTCGCTGACACCGGGCCAAACCGTTCTTGATCTTGGCTCAGGCGCAGGACTCGATTGTTTATTGGCCTCGCAGAAAGTCGGTTCAGAAGGCAGCGTGATCGGCGTGGATATGACTCCCGAGATGATCGAACGCGCGCAAGCCAACGCGAAGCGAGTCAACGCAACGAATGTCGAATTCAGGCAAGGCTATCTCGAAGACCTCCCCGTTGACAGCAACACAGTGGATGTAATTATCTCCAACTGCGTTATCAACCTCTCGCCTGACAAGGAAAAAGTTTTCAATGAAGCCTTCCGCGTGCTCGCTCCTGGAGGCAAATTGGCAGTCTCTGATATTGTCACTGATGGCCCGCTGCCTGAACAAGTCAAGAAAAGCTTGAGTGCGTGGGCTGGCTGTGTTGCTGGCGCTGTCGAAGCGGAAGATTATATCGGCATGATGGAGTCGGTCGGATTCAAAGATATATCCATCAAGCCAATATTCTTCGACAAGCAAACTGTGGATAGCGCGTTGAATGAAATGAAACTGGATGTGAAAGAATATCCACGGGAAGCTGTTTACAAAGCGGTGTATAGTGCGAAGATCACGGCTTATAAGCCTGCGTAAATTTCCAATTCTGAAGTTAGTAGCTTATCTATCAGCAAGCTGATAGACTCCAGAGTTTTTTAAACGGGATGGCGTTTGCCATTCCGTTCTGATTTAACAACCTTGTGATTTCCATCAGCTTGACAGTGCAATCTTTCAGGGGTAAAAACAAACCGACCAGTCGGTTTTATTCCCCTCACCCTACCTCTACCCTGCGGGCATGATATCCCAAAAGGAGAAGAGAAAGTTTGAAAATGCAGCAACGCAGTGAAGAGACTCGCTCAAAGATTCTTGAGTCGGCCATCAAATTATTTTCAGCGCGCGGGTTCAACGCCGCGAGCGTGGATGATATTTGCAAGGACGCAGGCATCAGCAAAGGTGCGTTCTATCATCACTTCGAAAGCAAACAAGCACTTTTCCTTGCCTTGCTTGATGGCTGGCTGCAAATCATAGACAGCGCCATCGAAGCTTCAAAAGATAAGACCGTGCCTGAAACTTTCACGCGAATGACCGAGGCTTTCCCTTATATCTTTGAGACAGCAGGTGAAGGTCTACCCATGTTTCTTGAGTTCTGGCTTCAGGCCAGCCGTGATGAAAAAATATGGCAGGCCAGTATTGCTCCCTATCGCCGCTATCACAAGCATTTCGCACTGCTCATCAGAAAAGGTGTGGACGAAGGTTCGTTCGTGGAGGTGAACCCTGAACTAGCCTCACGTATGATCATTTCCACAGCAATGGGACTGTTATTGCAAAGCCTGCTTGACCCTAAAGGTGCAAAATGGGAAAAGGTGGCGCGTGATAGCACAACAATGCTGGTCAATAGTTTATTGAAAAAATAAATCATATACCGCCATTACGAGCGAAGCCATCTCCGACTCAGCATGAGATTGCTTCGGGCACTCGCCGTTTGAGGCTCGGCCCTCGCAATGACGAAAAGGAAAAACTATGTGGTTGGTAACTGGCGCAACCGGGCATGTTGGAAATGTCCTTGTGCGAAAACTTTTGGAACGTGGTGAAAAGGTTCGGGCGTTGATACTGCCTGGCGAAAGCCGCGAGTCAATTCACGGATTAAATGTTGAAGCGTTCGATGGTGATGTGCTCAACATAGACTCGGTGTCCAAATCCATGCAAGGTATTCGAGGAATCTTCCATCTGGCAGGCATTATTTCGATTATGCCAGGGCCAAATCCATTTGTGAGAAAAGTCAACGTGGAAGGCACAAAGAATATTTTGTATGCGGCGAAAGAAATGAAGATCAGGAAGTTGATTTACACATCATCCATTCATGCGATCCAACGCGTGGAGGAGGGCGTGGTCGATGAGAATTTGCCATATGACATGGACAACCCCTATGGCGCATATGATCGCTCGAAGGCGGAGGCAACGCTGGAAGTTTTGAAAGCGGCTCATTCTGGACTTGATGCTGTGGTGACCTGCCCCACTGGCGTGATTGGCCCTCATGATTTTCGCGGATCCATGATGGGCGCAGTGATACATGATGCGGCAGCGGCGAAACCAACCTTGTATGTGGACGGTGCATATGACTTCGTAGATGTGCGCGATGTGGCAGATGGATTGATCTCAGCCGCAGAAAGTGGCAAACGAGGCGAGAGCTATATATTATCGGGGCAAAAGATCTCGGTGCGTTATTTGCTCGAAACAGTAAGAGAAATTACTGGAAAGCATTTCTTCCAAATGAAAATCCCATTTAACCTTGCAAAGTTCGCGGCACTATTCACACCCATGTATTATCGCTTTGCGAATGAGACTCCGCGTTTCACACCCTATTCATTGGAAGTGTTGCAGAGTAATTCAAATATCAGTCACGCGAAGGCGACCAGAGAATTGGGCTATTTGCCACGGTCATTGTATGAGTCGATCGAGGATACAGTGAAGTGGTTTTTGGATAAGAAGAAATAAACCAAAGAGGAGTAAACATGAAAATCGTAACAGATTGTGCGGCGGATATGTCGAATGAAGAACTTGAAAAACTGGGAATTGCTCAAGCCCCATTATTCATCCAATTCCCCGAGGGTGAGATAAGCTCTACTGATATTTCAGCGGATGATTTCTATAACCGCCTTGAGGCAATGAGGCCGCAGATCCCAACCACGGCACAACCTTCGGGCGGGATCTTTGCGGAGTTGTATCGCAAACTGACCGAGACCGAAAAGAATATTTTCTCCATACACATTTCATCGGGCTTAAGTGGGACGATCAACGCGGCACGCGATGGCGGAGAATTAGTCAAGGACGAGGCGAATGTCAGCTATTGGGACACGCTCACCCTCTCAGGTGGGGAACGCTTTCAGGTGATGGCAGCGGCACTGGCTAGCAAGGCAGGCTGGGCGATGAACGCCATTCAGGAAAGGTTGACCAAAATCCGCGAGAAGACCGAAGTGATCTATACACTTGATACATTGGAATATCTCGCGCGTGGAGGGCGCATTGGACGTGTCAAAGCCATCGCTGGCGCATTGCTCAACCTCAAGCCCGTTATTCGCGTTGATTCGGATGGAAAATACAGCACGGTGGCAACTGGCCGCACATTGGGCAAATCCATGACGGCGATTGCCGATCATCTGGTTGAGAAATATGGGAATACCCCGTTGTGGGTCACAGTGTTACATGGCCGTTTCGCAGAAAAAGCGGATGCCATCTCGAAAGAGTTTCTGTCCAAGCTCAATGTGGCAAAAATGGAAATACAACGTATCTCTCCTGTTTTAGGTGTGCATACCGGCCCGGGTATTGTCGGTGCGGCGGTTGTGCCCATGGAGTTGATGAGTGATTTGGTGGGGTAGGAATTGAAGTAAAAAGAGAAAAGTAATAAGTAGCGAGAAAAACGGACTTGCCATATTGACAAGTCCGTTTGTGTTTTATGCAGAAAAACTTCTGGCTTTTTCTATTCGTTCGCCTAACGGTGGATGGGAATAGAACATGAAGACTACCCACTTTTCGGGGTCGATTTCGCCTAAATTTTGATTTGCCAATCTGGTAAAGGCAGATGCAAAGGCTTCACCTTTCTTTGTTGAAGATAATGCGTAATCATCCGCCATGTTTTCGCGCCAGCGAGAGACGGCATTATCCAGCGGCATGGTAATGAGTCCATAGGCGCCGAGGATGAGCATGAGCGCAGGGAATGCAGCGATGTCTGCGATTGAGGTGAAGGAGAAAAACTTCACAGCGGAGTCTAACGCCAGCGATGCAAT
This sequence comes from Candidatus Villigracilis sp., assembly GCF_057083605.1. Taxonomy (NCBI): domain Bacteria; kingdom Bacillati; phylum Chloroflexota; class Anaerolineae; order Anaerolineales; family Candidatus Villigracilaceae; genus Candidatus Villigracilis; species Candidatus Villigracilis sp. The sequence goes on from NZ_JBXMTI010000063.1 coordinate 31,372, forward strand.
GAACAAGCTGAGGGTAATACTGAGCGTGCCGAAGATAATCAAAACGGGAATATCTTTGTGGACGTGATGTCCCAATTCATGAGCCAGAACTGTTTCGATCTCATCCACAGTGAATTCGTTGATGAGTGTGTCGCCAAGAATAATGCGGCGTGTATTGCCTAACCCTGTCAGCGCGGCGTTGGCAGCTTTGGTGCGTTTAGACATGTCGAATTTGAAAACGCCTTTAACTTTTGTGTGGGCGCGTTTTGCAAGGTTTAATAAGCGTTCTTCGAGCTCTTTATGTTCATCACCAAGCGGCACGTATTTATTGAACAAAGGCATGATCAGTACGGGCGCAAGATTTGATAACAAGACGTTGAAGAGCAACATGCCGCCAGCCACCCACAACCACCACGAAGCGCCAGTGAGTCGCAATGCGAGATACATCAGCTCGAGCATGAGGAGGCCAAGCGGCGCGCCAATGGCGAGACCTTTGAGTTGATCCACAACCCAATCTTTGAGCGATTGGTTAGATTGACCAAATCGATGCGGGAGGATGAATCCGCTGTAATAGCCGAGGGGGAGGTTGATGAGGGCATACACCCCGCCAAAAATGGCAATATAAAACGCGACCAGAAACCAGTCAGAGCCAGTGGTCAGTGACCAGTTGACAGTAATCAGTGTGGTGAGGGTTTCGCGGAGGGAAGTGCTCCATCCGAAGAAAAGCCACGCGAACATGTAAACTGTGCCGAAGATTGTATCCGCCAGCCAAAGGCGACGGCGGATGCGGGAATATTGTTTTGCTTGTTTTTGCTTTTCAGGGTCGAGGGTGGTTTCCATGAGCAAAATTATAGCACCCGCAAGCAACTATAATGGTGGCTATGGCAACATCAAATCCCAAAACCCGGCCGACAGGCATGACAGGCTTCACCATCGTGTGGGCAGGACAATTGATTTCCGTTCTCGCCTCCAGCATGACTCAATTTGCACTCACCGTTTGGGCTTATCAGGAAACAGGCAGCGCCACCTCGCTTGGCATTATCAGCACAGCTTTCATCGTGCCGTTTCTTCTCCTTTCTCCGATCGCTGGCGTGATGGTGGATCGTCATAACCGCAAACTGATGATGATGGTGAGCGATCTGACTGCGGTACTTGCGACGGTTGGCATACTTGCCTTACACGCAACGGGAAATTTGCAGATCTGGCATTTATATATCGCTGCGGTCATCAATGGACTCGGCAACACATTTCAATGGCCCGCCTATTCCGCCGCCATAAGTACGATGGTGCCAAAAGAGAATTACAGCCGCGCCAACGGAATGATGTCACTGGTTGAAAGCGGACCTGCAGTGCTGGCACCGTTGCTGGCGGGCATCCTGCTCCCAATTCTCACCTTGACCGGCATTCTTGTGATTGACGTGGTCACTTTTTTTCTCGCAATCTTTGCACTGACTCTGGTGCATATTCCACAACCTGAAAAGACGGTTGAAGGTCAGGCCGAAAGTGGCGGCATTCTCAAGGAAGCCTCCTTTGGTTTCAAATACATCTTTGCCCGTCGCGGACTCCTCGGCCTGCTGATCTTCTTTATCACTTTGAATTTCATCATCGGGCTATCCAGCTCTTTGTTATCCCCATTCATTCTCGAACGCACGAATCAAAGCAGTGAGATCCTCGGCATCGTCACATCTGCGTATGCAATTGGTGCGGTTATTGGTGGTCTACTAATTAGTCTGTGGAGCGGCTTCAAAAAACGCATGAACAGCATTTTCATCAGCAAAGTACTCACGGGCCTTTTCCTGTTAGTCATTTTTGGTTTGGGCCGCAGTCTGCCAATCTGGGTCATGGGCGTGGTCATTGGCGGCATCTTGGGTGTTTTCACCAATAGTGCCAGTCAAGCGATCTGGCAGGCAAAAGTCGCGACCAATGTGCAGGGCCGTGTCTTTTCCGCGCGCCGCATGATCGCATGGTCTACGGGGCCGATCACTCCCATCCTCGCTGGCCTGCTTGCAGACTACGTCACCGAGCCTGCGATGCAGACAAACACATGGCTTGCAGATGCTTTCGGCTGGATGGTCGGCAACACGCCAGGCTCAGGCATGGCGTTGCAATTTGTACTGACAGGCATCGCTTATATGGCCGTAGCTATTTTCACTTATCTTTTTGTACATCACGTCCGCAACCTTGAAGCGGAATTGCCCGACCATGATCAAATGCAAAAGTTGAATGACGAAGAGCGCATCCCCTCACCCTGACAATTTCTTCGGCCTAAACAGCCTTGGCTCGCTCTGCGATCAAATGCGCAATGATCTACTCCGATGGCATCACCTGACCATAGGATTCAACGCGGCCGGAAACGCCTTTTTGGATATGGGCTACGGGGATGACATGGCGATATAATTGAATTGTGAATTTCTGAACAAGAGATAAAGGGAGAATACCATGAACCTCATCAACCTACGCCCCTACCGAACCTCCGAAGACTATTGGCGGATGCGAGAGTTTCTGCGCGAAGTCCTGCAACTAAATGAACTCCACCAACACAGTTGGCATGTTGCCCGCCTCGACTACTGGTGGTGGTTTGCCAATCCCGATCTTGAAAATTTCGACCCCAAACAGGCCCTGTTTTTCTGGGAAACCAAAGAGGGAGAAATCGCTGCCGTCTTAAATCCCGAAGGCAGGGGACAAGCCTACATGCAAATCCACCCGAAGTTTCGCACTGGCGAACTCGAAGAGGAAATGATCGTCACGGCTGAGAAATATTTGAAGCACCCCAACAAGGAGAGTAGGCAAGAGCTCCAGGTCTTCGCAGATTCAAAAGATACTTTGAGGCATGAAATTCTGCTAAAGCGCGGCTTCAAAAAGGTGGAGCGACCTGAAACAAGCGAAATAATTCACATCCTTTCATTGGATGGCGACCTTCCACAAATCAAGCCAACAGATGGCTATACCATCCGCTCGCTCGGTCATGGACTGGAACTGCTCGAACGTTGTTATGCGTCAGGGCTTAGCTTTCACAAAGATGATATCCACACCGCCCGCGAAAACCGTGATGACCCATCCTGGTATCACCACATCCAAAGCGCGCCCCTCTACCGCCGCGACCTCGACATCGTTGCCATTGCCAGCGACGGCTCCATCGCATCTTTCTGCACGATCTGGTTCGACGATGTGACCCGCACTGCTTACTTTGAGCCAGTGGCAACAGTGCCCGCCCACCAGAAGCGCGGGCTTGGCAAAGCCGTCATCATTGAAGGCCTGCACCGCATCAAAAAGATGGGCGCAAAAGTAGCTACTGTCGGCGGCTACTCGGAAGCAGCCAACAAGTTGTATTTCTCAACATTTGGGAAAGAATATGACGTGCTCCAGCCTTGGGAAAAATTGGATTAAGAAGGTCTCCATGGCCTGATAGGAGTTTGAAGAGTTTGAACTACCCGTCCATCTCTCCCGCCAGGAGCGCAATCACTTCTTCTGATTTCATAACATCACCATAAGATTTAAGCGCGGCGAGAAACGCCTTGTGGACATGATCTGCGGGGACGACAGTGTCACCATATTTCAAATCGCGCGTGGCGCAGGCATCTTCGGCGATGATGACTTTGAAACCGAAATCGGCGGCGGCGCGGGCGGTGGCGTCCACGCACATGTGGGTCATCATGCCTGTAATGACGACTCGCTTGATGCCCCACTCCTTCAGCATCTCAAGCAGATTCGTCTCGCGGAACGAATTGGGATAATGTTTGTAGACAATTGGTTCGCCTTCAAAATGCGCAACAGAGTCGTGAATGTCTGATCCAACAGTACCTTTTACAAAAAAGGGCGCATCGGGTTTAAGTGCAATATGTTGAATATGGATATGATGCCCGCTGTGTTCGCGGAAGCATTGGAGGATCATGTACGCTTTCTTCCCAGCTTCCAGCGGATTGACTAATTCCATTTTGCCGCCGGGGAAATAGTCTTTTTGAATGTCTATGATAAGTAATGCTGTTTTCATTCGTACTCCTTAAACGGCTGGTCTCGATACGGCCTCGAAAATCACTCGGCCTACTCGACCACCAGATTATTCTGGATATTTTTCAACAACTCTTCGGCCTGGCGTTTCAAATGCAACTTATCAGTCACTGTTGTTACTTTTTGAAAATCGGTTGTTGCTTTTTCGGTTTCGTTTAACTTCAAATGGGATTTGCCACGTCCCAGGTACAAACGCGGCTCACGCGGATTTATTTCGAGGGCACGGGTGTAATTGCTAACAGCCAGGTCATGCTCGTTGTTGACGCGGCAGGCGTCCGCGTAGCCTTGAAGCGCAAATACGTCTCGTGGGTTTTTTGAGAGGACACGTGTATAGAAATCCTGTGCCCAATCAAAGTTGTTTTCATAAAGCATGAGGTTGATATCCGCCATCACCAGAGCATCAACTGGCGAAAGTTGAACTGCCTGATCCTGATCTTTATGCGCGGCGTCAAGATTCCCAAGCCGAAAATGCGCGAGCGAACGAACCAGATAAAAAAGCGGCATCCGCGCATGCAATGAGATGGCTTTGTTTAACTCATCGAGCGCAGGTTGAAACTCCTTGCGATCCAGCAGGATCGAAGCCCGGTCAAAATATGGGACCGCCCAATGCGGGTTGACATTTTGCGCGCGGGAGTATAAGTCCAATGCGGCATCATAATTCTTTTCCAATGAATATACCTCACCGCGCAACTGCATGGCAAAAGCATGGTTCAGGTCGATCTTCAACGCACGTTCGATATCCGCCACTGCCCGTTCCTTTTGACCCATCAACAGATAACAGCTTGCGCGGGCAAGATAATGATTGATAAGCTGGGTGGGTTGCTTTTCAATATCGTGAGTGTAATGCTGGGCGGCGCGTTCATAATCACCCTGCAAAAGATAATAGCCGCCGCGCCTGAAAAGATAATTCGCGCCGAGGTTGACCCAACGCAGCAAAGAACGATTAAGTGTGCTGATCGCAAGCGCAATGATGACGCAGAATACAAGCAGGATGTAATCGCGGGTGACGACTCCAAGGACGATCAGCAAAAACAGAAATGGGATACTGACAACCAGTGTGATCCAATCTGCATTGGCCCTGCCAAAAAACATATCCATGATCGAATGCAGGATGTTGCCCCCATCCAGGGGATACACGGGCAGCAAATTGAATACGATCAGAATGATGTTGACAATTGCCAGAGAAAAAAATAAGTTGGTGAACGTCTGCACCCACAGAAACAGGTCAGCGTTTTGAGAAAGGGGCAGGGAAAACACCGAAAGCAAAATATAAAATGCAACGCATACAAAAGCCAAAACCATATTTACAAGCGGACCCGCCGCCGCGATAAAGAGGTTGTACGATGGCTTTTCGGGTCTATATGCAAAATTAGTGAAACCGCCCAAGATCCAAATGAAAACACTCTTCACTTCCACACCTACAACCTGTGCGGCAAATGTATGCCCCAGCTCATGCAGGAAAATAAAAAGCAAAAATCCGCCCACCCATAACAGCGCCTCAACTGCTCCTCGGAGATCGACTGGATTAAAAAGATAATATGCAATCGGGATGCTGAACAGCAGGGAAAAATGAAAGCGGATATCCACACCACGCAAGCGACCAAGCGACCAAGACCAGCTTAAGATTTTTATCATTGACTTTCACGCCTCAAAGCGGACCTTGAGCCTACTCCTCCAATTTGACATTTACTTACGCCCGAAGTCGGCTGGGTTTTCACCCCACAGATCGGTATCCCATTTCATGATCTTATCCTCGGGTAATTCATTTTCAGCAAGCCAGTTCTCGGCACTGTGGATAATGGCAAATAAGACAGAGTTCCTGGATGTACGGTTCAACCTGGTCTTGCATTGACCTGTATTCACCCACAGAATGGCGTTCTCTGAATCTGAATAGATCGGAACGTGCAGGTTATGTTTTGTCTGCCATGTGAGCGCATGGACGATTGCCAGAAACTCTCCCACATTATTCGTCCCATCTGGATAAGGCCCCACGCGGAAGATCTCTTCACCCGTTTCGGTATTTACACCGCGATATTCCAGTTTACCGGGTGAGCCGCTGCAAGCCGCATCCACACAAACGGAGGGAAGCAGAGGCTGGATGCTGGCTATTTTCCACTTTCCGCTGGTGGAGACTTTACCTTTGTAATCATCGTAGTTTGCGAGATAGGCGGCGTCCGCTTCGGCTTCGCTTTCAAAAGCCTTGAACTGCGCACCAACAAAGCCTTTCACCTGTTTTTCACACTCAACCCAGGTGGTAAAGATACCTGTTTTTCGGCCTTTCCACACCACATAGTATTTCTTCTTTGGCATGTGTCAATTTTACATCAATTCATATCCACACTATCTCATGGACTTTCCAATTGAAATAATTTTTGTCTTGACATGAATGTAATACCCCCACTATGGGTGCAGCCTATCTTTGAACCGCGAAGAACGCGAAGACCGCAAAGATTTGGTGCACTTCTCCGCGTCTATAGTGGTGTGCTTGATAGAAAAAGACTCCAAAGTCTGGAGACTTTGGAGTCTAATACTGATATTATTCTTGCTCTTCCCAACCCTGTTCTTCGACTGACATAAAAATATCTGTGGCAGAGATCAAGCCGATCAACGTGCCGTTTTCATCTGCTATCGGCAGGTGATGGAATTTATGCTCTTGCATCAACTGCGAACATTCCATCAAGGTCCAATCGGCGCGGCCAGTAATGATCGGGCCAGACATGATCTCGCGCACCGTGGTCTCGGCAGGGTTGCGCCCTGCAGCGACGATCTTGTCGCGAATATCGGTGGTGGTGACAATTCCGTAAGATGGATTCTTCTGACCAATATTCACAACAATGCTGTGAATTCGACGACGACGCATGAGCGTCATGGCATATGAGACGCTTGAGTCTGGGTCAACGACAACAACAGGGGTGGACATCCAATCGCGGACATGGTGTGGCATGGGGTTCTCTCCTCTAAAATCTAATGTCATTGCGAGGGCGTTCTTTGCCCGACATCGTACCCGAATGGGTAAGCAATCTCTTACACAACCAGAGATTGCTTCGTCGGGATTAAACCCTCCTCGCAATGACATAATCTTACTTCACCAATAATTTTACAGCATCCATCGCGAGCCAGGAACCATCGGCGGCACTGATATCCTGGATCTCCAAATAGATGGTCGTGCCTGCGGGTATGCCTTCGAGTGTGAAGGTCTCATTGAAAGTACCTGGCGCACCGAGATCGGGGGCAGTGACAGCCACAGGCCCAGCGGCATATTGATTGCCAGCTTCATCATAAATAAAATACGTCAGGTTATTTTCAAAGGGCGCGATGCTTACACTTCCGGTTACCTGCACGCTGCCGCTGGCATCTGTCTCATTTGCAGGTGACGTGATCTCGATCTCACGCTTTGCGCCAGTTGGTGTGTTGGTCGTGTAATTGACAATTCGTAGTTGATTGTTTACGAGCGCATATCGGCGCGTGGTGGGAAGTGTAGGGCAGCATCCGCCATCGTCAAGGCCATGGATGATTGCATCGAGAAATACTTCTCCATTCTCAACTGACATGCTGTTGATTATCGGACGGTCATCAATAAAGGTTGAAGTCAAAAATACAGGCAAGCCGTTTATGTTGGAATAAATTGCGAGCAGGCCAAAATTGCCAGTGCCGCCATAGTTCTCCAGAAAGATCGCGGCAACTTCGTTCACGCCATCATTCGTTAAATCTCCAACCGCGACGAATTGAGTCAATGCGATATAGGCAAAGTCCAGCGTGGTCGCATTGGTGCCTTGCTGATATTTTCCATCAGTCAATTGCACAACCGCGTGATCGTCGCGCGCACCGAGTTGGTATTGCGCATTCTTAAGCTGTTCTGCTGTCAGTTGTGGTTTAGTTGGGGTTTCCGTCAGCACTGCAACGGTAACTTGAACAGGAGCAGTTATCGGCGTCGGTGAAGCGGGCGAAGCCAATTCACAGGCAAGCGTTGTAAGAGTCAGTATCAATAAAAGTTTTAAGGAATGATTGGAAACCAAGTCAAACCTCCATCAGTTGTTTTATAAAGCGTGCGATGATTATCCGTTGGGTCGGTTGTGACCACCCATCCAGTGGATGAATTTGCGAAGCTCATGAAAGTGAGAGTATCACCAAAAGCGATGTCGGGTGGGATGATGTTAAATGTATTCGCCGCATCTTTCGTAACGTAGAACTGGTCGCTGGAATAAAAAATCATCTCCTGCGCTGACGGGATTTCCAGCGGGCCAGTGCCCGGTAAATTCACAGGCGCAAGCGACCATGTGTTGCCGCCATCATTCGTCGAATAAATGATGGTTTGCATTTCAGCCGCCAACATTCTAATTACGAGATAACCCTGGGTCGGTGATACGAATTGAATTTTCTCAACACCAAGGTCGGCATTCTGCGCTTCTTCGGTGAGAGTCAAATTGATGTTAAACCAGGTCTTGCCAGAATCATCAGTGCGGAACAGATAGACTGTACCGGTCGAATAAACGACGCCACCGATCCAGGCTGTTTGCATATCGAGCGGTGCGATCATTCCTTTTATGCCGCCAAGCGGGAGCGTATCGCCTGCGCCTTCGAGATTCGGGTCATTGGTATAGGTTCGATTCCAAGTGTTGCCGCCATCGTTCGTTTGAAAAACGGATATGGCCATCGAACCAGCACCCGCGCCAAGGTCGGCCATAATCCATCCGTTATTTGCATCCACGAATTCCAAGTCACCGCCGCCGAAGGGTGTTGTAGATGATAACCACGTGATGCCGCCATCTGATGTGCGGTATAACGTGCCGCCATTTTGGAAATTATTGGGGTCAGCAATCTGTATCCACGCATGAGATACATCCAGAAATTCAGTGTCTATGCTGTAACCTGTTTCGGTTAATCCCGCAGGTGTGACGTTGTACCATGTCACACCGCCATCGTTGGTACAAACGATCTGTGCCTCTGTCACACCCCAACCATAAACTTCATCCAACATTTCAATGAAGATGATGGAGGGAGAATCGATTAAAGGAGCATTGATCTCCGCAGGCAAGGGTGTGTTTTCAGGGGCAAGCGCAGATTGAGGGCTAGCTTGCGTTTCGGCTAAATTTGATTCAGCGTTGGGTAATTCAGCAGGCTGAGCCACGGGTGCGTTGCAGGCAGTTAGCAAAGCAAGAAGAAGGCTTGCCCTGAGAAACATCGAAGCGATAAAAGAGATGTTTTTGTTCATTCAATCTCCATATTACGTTTAAAAGCTTAAAGCTGCCAAGTTAAGAGGTTAAGAACTTTTCAGCTTTCTAACCAATGAATTCGATGATCGTCGCTTCGCCCTGACCGACACCCACGCAAAGAGTTGCCACGCCGTATTTCACGTTGCCGCGGTTTTTCATTTCATGCACCAGAGTCGCCATCAAACGCGCACCTGAACAGCCTAGCGGATGCCCGATGGCGATTGCGCCGCCGTTGACGTTTATGAGTTCAGGGTCAATACCTAAGTCTTCGATCACAGCCAATGATTGCACAGCAAAGGCCTCATTCAATTCCATCAAGCCAATATCCTTTATTTTCAAACCTGCACGTTCCAATGCTTTCTTTGTGGCAGGGATAGGGCCATATCCCATCACACGCGGAGGCACACCAGCCGAAGCGGATGTGACAATTCGAGCGAGCGGCTTGAGATTCAACGCATTGGCTTTTTCTGCGCTCATCACTAAAAGCGCCGCCGCTCCATCATTTAATCCAGACGAATTTCCAGCAGTAACAGTTCCGCCTTCCTTTGCAAATGCGGGTTTTAGTTTTGCAAGCGATTCCAAGCTTGTATCTCGGCGCGGACGTTCATCGGTATCTACGATTTTGGGTTCACCTTTTTTCCCCGCAGGGGGAATAGATACGGGCACGATCTCCTGCTTGAAGCGTCCCAAATCAATTGCATCAATCGCACGTTGATGCGAACGCACTGAAAACGCATCTTGTTTTTCGCGCGTAATATGCGGGCGTTCCTTCGCGATATTTTCGGCAGTCTCACCCATTGAGTCAGTGCCATACATTTCCTTCATTTTAGAGTTTGGATATCGCCATCCGAGGGCAGTATCATAAGCCGTTAAATTTCCAAATGAAAACCCCGCATCCGCTTTTGGAAGTGAGTAGGGCGCACGGCTCATAGATTCGACTCCGCCTGCGATATACACATCCCCTTCGCCCGCTTTGATGGCACGCGCCGCCATGTTGATGGCATTCAGCCCTGAAGCGCAGAGTCGATTCACAGTGACGCCCCCCACTTCCACGGGCAGACCAGCTAACAGCGCGGCCATGCGCGCCACGTCACGGTTGTCTTCGCCAGCCTGGTTTGTACATCCAAGAAATACTTCTTCGATCAATGCAGGGTCAAATTGATTTCGTTCAAGGATTGCTTTAATCACATGCGCCGCCATGTCATCAGCACGGACTGATGAAAGTATCCCACCCAGGGCTCCAATCGGTGTACGGATTGCATCTACAATTACAACTTCGGTCATCGAATCTCCTTTGAATGTCAGTCTAACTTAATTTGATAATTCCCGACCAGATCAAAAGCGCGGTAATGATCGCCACTGCCTGAACAACGATCCAAAACCAATATTGAAATGGTTTTTCGACACGGGCTATGGCTCTTCTACGCTTTACAGGGATAGCGCCTGTATACAATTCGTAAATTATGACTCCAAATAGAATAACCGCCACGAATAATTCCATACCAGCCTCCGTTTTAGTCGAATTATACCTTTTTGAAGTGATGATGTTTGTATACCCTGCCGTATGACGCTTGGCACTACTCGCTATCATCGGAAACCGACATAATCAGGGTAAAGACGTATTGCACCAAATAATGTCAAACTTCTCGAATAAAGGAATGAGGAGCGCCAATGGCCGCTAAAGGTTGGATCGAAGTCAGTGATACTTATTGCAAAGGCTGTGCGTTATGTATAAGCGCCTGTCCACAGAGTGTGATGAAGCTTGACATGTCACACCTGACACCGAAAGGCTACCACCCCGCGCACACGTTCAAGGACGGCTGCACGGGGTGTGCTATTTGTGCACTGGTTTGCCCGGACGCTGCGATCACTGTCTATCGTGAAATCACAAAAACCGCCGCCGCACCTGTTGCAGCGTAAATTGTAAGGGCACAGCGAGACGATCATTCGTCATAGTCATTGAACAATCCGCTGTCCCCCTACGGAGAAGTGAAACCACAAGAACTGCTGCCGCAGCGGTTGCGGCATAAATTGTAGGGAGCACAGCGAGACGATCATTCGTCAAAATCATTAAACATTTCGCTGTGCCCCTACGGGAGATTTAAACTAAATGCCAAAAGAATTATGGAAAGGCAACGAAGCCATTGCCGAAGCCGCCGTTCGCGCGGGGTTGGAAGCATATTTCGGCTACCCAATCACCCCGCAAACGGAAGTGCTTGAATATCTCTCGCGCCGCATGCCCGAACTCGGGCGCGCCTTTGTTCAAGCGGAGTCGGAACTTGGGGCGATCAACATGGTATATGGTGCGGCTTGCACAGGTGTGCGTGTGATGTCATCTTCTTCATCGCCAGGGGTGAGTTTGATGATGGAAGGTATATCCTACATCGCAGGGACAGAAATCCCTGCGGTGCTGGTCAACGTGATGCGCGGCGGCCCCGGCCTCGGCAATATTGCACCTGCGCAAGGCGATTACAACCAGGCCGTCCACGGTGGCGGACATGGCGATTATCCGCGCATTGTGCTGGCGCCTGCTTCTGTTCAAGAGGCAATCGACCTCACGGTTTTAGCCTTTGACCTCGCGGAAAAATATCGTATGGTCACCATGCTTATCCTCGATGGCTCTGTCGGACAAATGATGGAACCTGCTGAAATGCCAGAGATGAAACCCGTGCAACGCAAGGATTTTGATTGGGCGACCAATGCAAAAATGGGAAATCGCGAACGCAGAATTCTCACATCCATTTATCTTAATCCGCTGGATGAGGAACAAACCAACTTCCGTTTGCTCAAGCGTTGGAAGGAAGTGCAAGCCAACGAAGTCCGTTATAAAGAATACTTCCTCGAAGATGCCGAGATTGTTGTGGTTGGTTTTGGCACGGCGGGACGAGTTGCGCTTTCGGCTGTCCGCGAGGCGCGTGAACAGGGTATCAAGGTTGGGCTCTTAAGACCGATCACTGTCAGCCCGTTTCCGTTTGAAGTGTTGAATCAACTCGCAGGTCGGGTGCGAGCGTTTTTAGTCACAGAGATGAACACCGGGCAAATGCTGGAGGATGTCCGCCTGGCAGTTCGTGGGCAAGTCCCCGTTGAATTTTATGGCAGGATTGGCGGAGTGGTTCCATTCCCGGACGAGATCCTGAACGAGATCAAGCGCCTCAATTCTGGGCCGATAACTGCTGAGGCCAACCCAAGAGATGCCTGGCTGACGAGAATGACCGCACCTCACCCTGGCCCTCTCCTAGTAGGAGAGGGAAAATAAGAGGAATGATGACAACACCTTCGATAAATAATCTTGTTTACGATAGACCCGATGCTTTTACAGAAACGCCTACGCATTATTGCCCGGGTTGTACACATGGCGTGGCGCATCGTTTGGTTGCGGAAGTGCTTGAGGAAATGAATATCATCGACAAAACCATCGGCGTTGCGCCGGTGGGATGTGCGGTGTTTGCTTACAATTATTTTGATACAGATTTTGTAGAAGCCCCACACGGACGCGCACCCGCGATGGCGACAGGAATCAAACGTGTGCTGCCTGACCGCATCGTATTCACTTATCAAGGTGATGGTGACCTGGCTTCAATTGGCATGGGAGAAATCGTGCACGCCGCCGCTCGTGGTGAAAACCTGACCGTGATCTTCATCAACAACGCCAACTACGGTATGACAGGCGGGCAGATGGCTCCGACCACCCTGCCCGGCATGAAGACAACCTCCTCCCCGAATGGCCGTGATGTGGAGACACAAGGCTATCCGATCAAAGTTTCAGAAATGCTCTCCACTTTGGAGGGAGTTGGTTATTGCGTGCGGCGCTCACTACATGACCCCAAGAATATCCGCCTAGCCAAGAAGGCGATCCGCATGGCGTTTGAAACACAGGTGCGCGGACTTGGCTTCTCGATGGTTGAATTGCTTTCCACCTGCCCCACCAATTGGGGCATGACACCAGTGAACTCATTGAAGTTCGTTGAAGAGCATATGGTGCCCGCATATCCGTTGGGTGATTACAAGATCAGTGAAGCGATCAAACAAGTAAAAGTGTAATGTCATTGCGAGGGCGTTCTTTGCCCGAAGCAATCCCCTACTCAATTGGAGATTGCTTCGTCGGGAAGAGCACCCTCCTCGCAATGACATGGAGAATACTATGCAAAAAGAAATCATCATCTCAGGTTTTGGCGGACAGGGCGTTTTGTTTGGCGGGCAGGTGCTGGCTTATGCGGCAATGGATACCGGCAAAGATGTGACGTGGATCCCATCCTATGGGCCTGAAATGCGTGGCGGTACAGCAAACTGTACAGTGGTCATCGCTGACCATGAGATTGGTTCACCATTGGTGAAAAATCCGCCGTTGGTAATTGCGCTGAATTTACCCTCGTTTGATAAATACGAAGAAGTGCTTGCCCCTGGCGGCACCTTGATCGTGAACAAATCCATGGTGGATCGTGCCGCGCAAAGAAATGACATCAACGTCATCATGATTCCCTGTAACGAGATCGCCGAGGAAATTGGTGACAAGAAATTGATGAACATGGTGGCCGTCGGCGCACTGCTCACTGCCTTGCCCGAAGTTTCACTGAAGGATGTGGAGAAGGCGCTGGAAGGTCATTTACCAGCGAGGCACAAACACTTACTGCCAAAGAATTATGAGGCACTAAAACGTGGATTTGAACACGCACAAAAGGAACGGGACAAAATACCTGTGTAGGAGTGGAAAGCAGAAGGTCATAAAATACAACCCCATTTCTTATGAGCTGGGGTTGTATTTTGATGTAAATAAGGCAATATGTAGTAATATTAAAAAAAAATTCTTCTATTAAATAGGGTGTGTAAAAAATGAAACTATTGTCGGAAGCACAACTCAGCAAATTGAACAATCTGTCTTACGGGGACCCTCATGAGGCATTGAGAATTCTTTCGCAGTATGAAAAAGATTATGCAGCTGATGAAAATCTCCAGGAAAATCTTGGAGGATTCCTTATAGATATAGGATCAGCCTTACGAGATATTTCTGTAATTCAACGTGGGGTAGATAATATTGAGCAAAAACGCAAAAAGAACGGCGGTGATCTAAGTCATATTAAATGGTACAACTTAGGAAATGGTTATTACGCACTTGAGGCAGCAAAACGTGGGACTGGTCATATATATAATCCTGCAAACACCACGATGGTTCAAGCCAAACAATGTTATCGTGAGGCATTACTGAGTTCAAGTTACATGAATAATTCATGGAAAGCTGAATTGAATGTGAATTATGCAAATACTCTCGCAGAATTAGGCCGCTCGGTTGAAGCTATAACACAATACAATATTGCACTGCAGTTTAATTCTAAACACCCAATGGCATTGGGCAATTTAGGCATAGAACTAGAAAAATTTGCCTACATTTCTTCGGACACAAGGCTACTTGAAGATGCGTTGAAGTCGCTCAATCAGGCGTTGACTCGTAAACATCTTGAAAATGCTGGCTATGGCCATGTACGTTCTGAGTTCACAAAATCCAAAGAGAAAATCAATAACCAACTGAAGAAAATCAAAAAGCCACTTCGCATAAAACATAAAGTTCCCCAAATTAGAACGAAACACCATAAAGTTTTCACTGATTTCTGCATTGAACATGGTTTGTTTTTGAATTTCTGTCTTAAGGGCCGTGATTGTAGTCACCCTTACGAGGATAATATAAAATTCAGCATTACCACTCCCATTAATAATAACGAGGTCTTTCATCGATTGGCTAGGACAATCAATGAAGTGAAAGAGCAATACGCTATTGCCCGTTTGTTAGCATTTGAAGCTATTCACTCTCCTTATCGAACTAATTTCTACGATAAACTAACCCCATATAGCGACCTTTTAGATTATTCAATTTACGGTATGCGCCCAGCTAAATTAAAGCTGGCTTTCGAATCTGCCTATAACATATTAGACAAGATTGCGTTCTTTATTAACAGTTATCTAAACCTAGGCTTATCTGAGCAGGCTATTAGTTTTTTCAACATCTGGAAAAAACAACCAAAAGACTTTTCACTACGTCAAGAAATAACCCAGCGTGACAACATTCATCTTTATGGGTTATACGACATTGCACGTGATTTATCTAAAGACGGCTATTTACGTCATCTAAAGGATATACGGGATACATTAACTCATAAATATCTAGTTCCTCACACCTTCAAAGATGGTGAATGGCATATAACATCTGACAACAAACAATACCACTTGGGTTATAAAGAATTTCTAGATCACACTATCGTTCTAATGCAAATTATACGTGCATCCGTAATATATTTAGTGGCTTTTATTGAACAAGAAGAGAGAAAAAGAATGATCAACAACAGGCATCCACCTTTTGATTCAGCAGTATGGAATCACAAGCCAACAGATCTTGGACCTGATGAATCATTGATTTAGATAGTTATGAGAATTTCTATGTTCTATCTTAAAATGAGATATGCAAGAAATTTCACTTACTCTCATAGAACTTAGGATCGTAATTAGTGAGTTGACTCTGCTTGCAAGGTTGACAAGCAAATGGAGGTCTGCAATCCGCCTTACTTACTTTGAGTTTGCGTTTTGTTCCTGATCTGAATTAAAACTTGCAAACCTCCCTCAGGTAAGTTCCTCGCCTCAATCGTGCCGCCTTGTGCTTCGACAAGTTGCTTTGCAATCGCGAGACCCAAGCCCGTGCCGCCTGAAGTGCGTGTGCGGGATTTTTCTTTGCGCCAGAAGCGGTCAAAAAGAAATGGCAATTCATCCTCCGCCACACCGGGGCCATTGTCATTAACGAAGATTTTTACTTCATCGTGAGTCTCTTCGAGCGTGAGCCACACCTTGCTACCATCGGGAATATAGCGCAGGGAATTACCGATCAAATTTCCAACAACCTGTTCCATGCGCTGCGGGTCAAGCTCTGCGTTGTAATTACCGCTCCCATCTTCAAGGACAAGTGAAATATTTTTTTCCTGTGCCTCGGCGGAGAACATGTCAATTGTATGCTGTGCGAGTTTGGCAAGGTCAACAGATTTTTTCTCAAAGTGAAGTTGACGCGCCTCGGCAAGAGTCAACAGGCGCAGGTCATCCACGAGGCGTTCGAGCAGATAGGTTTGTTCGAGGGCGAGGGATACCTGGCCTCCATCCGCTGTGTAGATTCCATCCACGATGCCTTCTAGGCGGCCACGGATGACCGAGAGTGGAGTCCGCAGCTCGTGGGCGACATCCGCCAGCAAGTCACGGCGTTCGTGGTCATTGCGCTCAAGAGAGGAGGCCATTTCGTTGAAACTTTCCGAGAGGCTTCGCAAATCCTGTGGGCCCTCGCTTGAAATACGCGTGTTAAACTTTCCATCTGCAACGGCACGCGCCGCATAGACCACGTCGGCAAGCGGGTTCACAAAGCGACGAACCAGCAATATAGAAACAACCACAAGGAACATAGCCAGGATAAAGGAAATAACACCAATAGGGAGAAGGATCGCGCGCGCAAACTCCAGGCGGGTTCTCCACGAAAGCGAAGTAATAATGAGCATGCCAACAGTTTCACCCTGCACGATCAATGGGAGGCTGATGTCTTTGGGCTGAATCTCATAGCTGGAACCAACTGCCAAAAGAGGATCAGGCCTACGGTCCAGTATGACGCGCTGGTCTTTATCAAGCAAAATCGTATGCAAGGATTTTAAGTTGCTGTTCGTTTCAAAAGCGGCTTCCACCCCATCCCAATTTCCATGGCCGATGTAATATCCTTGAAGTGCCCCTGAAAACGGCGCGGGAGAAGCGGAGGACGGCGATGTAAGAAAATAACTAAGAATGGCAAGAAAGAAAAATAATGACAGGAACAAAACGATCACAAAAGCTCTCGCCAATAAAAGCAATAAACGGGTGCGGATTTCGCGGACGGATGACTTCATGTTAACCCTCAAATTTATAGCCCACGCCATGCACAGTGACGATCAATTCGGCTGGCTCAAGCTTTCGGCGCAAGTTGCGGATGTGTGAATCGATGGCGCGTTCCAAGCTTTCAAATGTAACACCATGCGTGGCAGTCAATAGTTGGGCACGCGAGAAGATGCGGCCTGGCTGACTCATCAATGTGGCAAGCAGTTCAAATTCAGTGGAGGTCAGGGAAATGGTTTTATCAGGAAGGCGGGCTTCGTAGTGCGCGCGATCCAACTCCACATCACCAACACGGATAATGTCACTATCTGCTATGTTGGTGACACGACGTAAAACAACGCGGATACGCGCCACCAACTCACGCGGACTAAACGGCTTGGTAATGTAATCATCCGCGCCAAGTTCAAGGCCAATGAGTTTGTCTGTTTCTTCAACGCGAGCAGTGAGCATGATGATCGGCACATTGCTTTCATGGCGAATGGTACGGCAGACATCGAGCCCGTCCATTTCAGGCATCATCAGGTCCAGCACGATCAGGTCTGGCTTTTCACGACGCGCAAGAGATAACCCCTGCGCACCATTACTGGCAGTGACGGTTTCATAGCCTGCCGCCTTGAGATAATCGCGGCAGATTTCCACGATCTGGGGTTCATCATCTACGATGAGGATTTTCTTGGGCATGGGAATATTATAAGTTACAAGACCTGACATGTCTCCGCGAGGAGCTGATCGATGACAACTTATGCCTACTCAATCGTTCTGGGAAACAATACCATGGATGAGACATGTCAGGTCTGCGAGTTTTTACTCATACCGCAATGCAACCATTGGATGCAAAATGGCTGCACGGTAGGCGGGATATAATCCGAAGAATACACCAATGGCAAGAGCAAAAGTGAATGCCATGAAGATCGAGTCGGCTGTGATGACCGATGGAATTAATCCAGATACAGAGAATACACTTGCGATCCCAACACCTAATAAAATCCCGACGACTCCGCCCAGCAGGCTGAGCGTCATGGTCTCAATCAGGAATTGAGTGAGGATCTGATTCTTGGTTGCGCCAACTGCTTTTCGCAAACCGATCTCCTTTGTCCGCTCAGTCACCGAGACCAGCATGATGTTCATAATGCCAATTCCACCAACGAGCAAGGATATTCCAGCAATGGCTCCGAGAAAAATGGTTAATGTGTCAGTCACCGAACTCAAGGTGTCCAAGGTGTCAGATTGACTCAGGACGTTGAAATCCAATTGGTCGGTTGTTTTCAATTCATGTGAACGGCGGACCATAAATTCAATTTGCGCCGCAACTGTATCCATGGCTTCGGTGGATGTCACAGAAACAAGTATGCTATTGACTGTCTTTTTTCCATCGCGGTTGGCAGTCTCACCAAACAACTTGTTATAGCCCGTTTCAATGGGAATAAAGACTGCATCGTCGGGTGATGCAATGGATGAACCTTTTTCTTCCAGCACGCCAACCACCTCGAATTTAATTCCATTGATGGAAATCGTCTTTCCAACGGGGGAAAGACTCCCGAACAAATCTTCCGCGACCTGTTCACCTAAAACAACCACCAGGGATTGCGATTTGTTATCGCCATCGGTGATAAATCTTCCATCAGCCATGGTAAACGAACGTACATCGTCATGGCCTTCCATGACTCCTGAAACATTGGCGTTGAAGCTTTCATCCCCAAATTTTATGAGATAAGAGGATTGATACACAGCCACTATGGCTGAAATGTTTTGGGTCAGACCGCGTTCAAGCAATTGATAATCGGAATAATAAAGGTAGCTCGCCTGCTGAGATTGGCCTGCCCCAGGAAAACCAGATTGTGATCGCCCAGGCGAAACGGTCAACAAATTAGAGCCACCGCTTTGTATCTGGTCTGTAATACTTGCCGTGGCACCTTTGCCAATTGCCAATAATGCAACCACTGTCGCCACACCAATGACAATCCCCAATATCGTAAGAATAGACCGCATTTTATTGGCGCGCAAGGCACGTAAAGCAATCTTGAAATTTTCTGAAAATAACATTTGAAACTCCTCTTGCAATCTTATTGGCAGGGACACAGCGCCGCTGTGTCCTTACTCTTCCACTCGCGGCGTGCCCGCCTTGATTAGATTCTTATTCACTTCATCCGACACAATATGTCCATCAGAGAGTTTAATAATTCTATTTGTATGCCGCGCAACATAAGAATCATGGGTAACGATGATCACGGTCTGACCGTTCTCCCGGTGCAGTCCCTGAAACAAGTCCATGATCTCAACACCCGTTTTGCTATCGAGTGCACCCGTCGGCTCATCCGCGAGCAGGATGGCTGGCTGATTCACCAGCGCGCGCGCAATTGCCACACGTTGTTGCTCTCCGCCTGAGAGCTCATTGGGCGCATGGTGTGTGCGATCTGATAAACCTACGCGATCCAATGCTTTCATTGCCCGGTCCTGTCTTTCCTTGCCCGATGCACCCGCATAGGTCAACGGCAGCATCACATTTTCCAATGCACTCGTGCGCGCCAGCAGGTTGAACTGCTGGAATACAAAACCGATCTTTTGTCCGCGAATTTCTGCAAGCTTCGCCTCGTCCATGTTCTCAACTGCAACGTCATCCAGCATATACGATCCGCTGCTCGGCACATCCAGGCAGCCAATGATCGACATCAACGTGCTCTTCCCCGAACCCGATGGCCCCATGATCGCAACCATCTCCCCTTTATTAATAGTGAAGCTTGCGCCATCCAGGGCGCGCACTTCACTATCACCCATTTGATATACCTTTGTCAGATTCGCAGTCTGTATCATTTCTTAATTCCCTCCGCCAAAAGGCCCGGGCATATTTATGCTGTTATTCTGCAACAACTGCACACGGTCACCTACTTTCAGGTCGCCGCTGACAGCAACGAGGCTATCCACGATCGATCCGCTGATAATATCAACCCGCTTAGTAGAACCATCACCTTGGATCACCCAGACATATTCACCGCTGCTGTCGTTTTGAATGGCCGTGATCGGCACAGCCAATACCGCGGAAGCATCTTTTATTTGAATGACAACATTGACCGTCGTACCCAAAGGCAGGAAGATATCATCATCCACTTTATCCAGGTCAATGCGCACTGTGTATTTCACCAAACCAGAGACAACTTCGCCAACAGGATTGATCACCGTCACCTGACCTGTAAGTGTGACTCCGGGCACCGCGTCCAACGTAACCTCAGCCTGATTACCCAATTTGATAGTGGCGACATCTGATTCATCCACCTGCATCTCCACGTAGAGGTGGTCCATATCCGCGAGATTGACCGAGAGCTCACCCGTATCCACCAGATCCCCCACACGACCATCCACTGACAGAACCTCGCCATCAAACGGAGCAATAATGCTCAATGAGTTGACGGTCGCCTGCGCGGCATCCACTTCGGCCTGCGCGGCGATCACATCCGATGATGTCTCTCCAGCGAGAAGGCGGTCGTACTCACGTTGCTTATCTTCGAGTTCAGCCTTTTTCAGCGCAAGGTCATTCTCCGCTTCAATGATCCAATCTTTGGGAGCGGGGCCTTTGAAGTTCTCAGTTGTGTAATCGTACTTCCATCCATTCCCTGATTGGACAAGTTTGGCTTTGTACGTTGTCTGTGGAACTTTGTTATCGGTTTGCAAATAGCGCAGGTAATAGACCGCATCATCATAGTCTTCCTGTGCATCCTTCAAATCAATCGCCGCCTGCGCAAGGTCAGTCCCAGAGTTGAGAAGATCATCCAGTTTTTTTTGCGCATTTACCAGGTCCGCTTGAGCCGAAACGATGCTGGCGGATGTGCTGGCAGGTTCCAAAGTCAATAAGATATCGCCAGCCTTTACAAAATCCCCAGGTTTCACATACACGGCTTCCACCACGCCGCTGGTCTTCCAATTCAAGCTGGCAAAGGGTTGGGCCTCGAGCGAGCCAGAGGCTTCAATGGTCTCTGCCACATCCAGCGAAACGACAGTCGCTTCGGCAGCCGCTGCCACATCACTTGCATTGGCTGTAGAAAAGCCCCATGCTAATAATAGAATGACGACCAAAACAATTGTCGCAATTCCCCAATTTCGGACTTTCTTGTTTTTCCATAAGTTTAAAACTGCATCCATTTCAAATCTCCTTGTTCGTAGTTTCCCCTAAGATACTGGGCAAATGTGCAGAATTTGTGCAGAGCAAAAGGATGATTATGGATGTTTGTGGGGTTAAAATAGAACTATGAAATACGAAACTATTCCCAACACTTCGGCAAGCTCAGTGCGCGGCCTGACTCTCCCAAAAATTGGATTCGGCACCTGGAAGATCGGCGGCGGCTCATCCCCCAACCCGTCAACTGATTCTGTTTCGATGGTCGCTCTCCACACTGCTTTGGAGGTTGGCTATACTCACTTCGACACTGCCGAGATGTATGCGGACGGCCACGCGGAGGAACTACTTGGGAAAGCCATCCGCAGCTCACAGGTTAAAAGAGAGGCGTTGTTCATTACCACCAAAGTCACGCCGTCTCATCTTCAATATGACCAGGTGCTGCATTCCTGTGAAAATAGTCTGCACCGCCTGCAAATGGAATACATCGACCTGTATCTCATCCACTGGCCTGCGGCAGGCATGAAGCTCGAAGATACGTTTGGCGCATTGAACAAACTTGTACAGGATGGGAAAATAAAACATCTTGGTTTGAGCAATTTCAATTTGAAGCTGCTCAAAGAATCGCAGTCGCTTTCCGAAACACCCATCATTACGAATCAAGTTCCGTATAGCTTATCCGACCGTTCTTATGTCAAGAATGGGGTGTTGGAATATTGCCAGCAAAACGACATTCTGCTCACGGCCTATGAACCATTGGATCAAGGCAGGCTGCGGTCGAACAAAACGCTTGAAGCTATCGCCAAAGCACATGGAGTCACTGGTTTTCAAATTGCACTGGCATGGGTAATTTCACAGCCTCGAGTCATCACCATCCCCATGTCTGCGAACCCGAAGCACATCAGGGAAAATTTTGAAGCAGCGGATATTGAATTGACTCAAAACGAAATCGATCAACTGACGAATTCAAAATGAATTTTCAAATTGTTCCCGAAATCGAGATCATCGAAGAAGTTGAAACCGAA
Source organism: Candidatus Villigracilis sp. (assembly GCF_057083605.1). NCBI lineage: Bacteria > Bacillati > Chloroflexota > Anaerolineae > Anaerolineales > Candidatus Villigracilaceae > Candidatus Villigracilis > Candidatus Villigracilis sp. The sequence continues at coordinate 53,589 of NZ_JBXMTI010000063.1, forward strand.
CTCGAGCCGCTCTATCGCGTCATCATCCATAATGACAATATAACGCCGATGGATTTTGTGGTGGAAGTTCTTAAGGTAATCTTTTTCCTCTCCAATGACAGGGCGGCGGAGATCATGCTCACCGCGCATATCAATGGCAATGCCTATGTGCAAACGCTTCCAAAATCTGAAGCTGAAAGAAGAATTGATAATGCGCATTTCGCTGCGCAAGCCGAAGATTATCCTCTGCATTTTTCAATGGAATCCGAATGACATCAAACTTTGAGGTTCTAACGCAGATCAACCTGGATGACCTGGTTGAATCTTTCGGCTGGCAGAATCACCCACTTCTGGCGCGTTTGCTGCGAATGCTTTTTCTTAAACCCGCACAAACCTTTGCGAGTCACGTTTTGGAATATGATGAAGTTGTCGGCACACATGGGCTCGCTAAAGGGGGAAGCAACCTGCTACTAAGATATGTAAAAGACATCCGCATCTTTGGCGCGGACCGAATTCCTGATTCAGCGTTTCTGGCATTATCCAACCACCCAGGCATGGTCGATACCGTTGCGCTCTTCGCGGCTCTGAACCGCAAGGACTTGCACATTATTGCGCTTGACCGCCCCTTCTTAAATGCCCTGCAACATACAACCAAGCAATTGTTTTATGTGCAAGATGACTCCGCAAAGCGAATGACGCTGGTGCGCCAGGTCAGTTCACACCTGAAATCTGGCGGCGCAATATTGACATTCCCCGCTGGTCACATTGAACCCGACCCCGATGTTTACCAGGGGGCAGTTGAATCGCTAAAAAGTTGGACAGACAGCGTGGGTGTCTTTGTCCGCATGGCTCCGAATGCGGCGATATTGCCAGTGTTAGTAAGAAATGTAGTGGCGGAAAAGTATGCGAGGCATTGGTTGTTGAAAACGAAAAAGACGAAAGAAGAAAGAGAAAAATTGGCAACCGCCCTGCAATTGCTTGGCATGATTCTTTTCAATGAAAAACCTGTGACTGTGACAGTGCAGATCGGCAGGCCTATTTATGTAAAAGATTTGGGGACGAACGATACGAGTGTGATTCACGAGGCTGTACTGGCAGAGATGAAGTATCTGATCGAAAACCCGCCTGAATAATGTTGTAGGGGCGGGGTAACCCCGCCCCTACAACAAATGGATCAATCCGCTGTTGCACCTGCGAGCATGGGCTCGTCACCGTTGTATTTCATTAAGTGGGGCCATTTCCAGATGATGAAGAAAGTCCCGAGGATGCAGCCAATCCCTCCGCTGATGATGGCAAAAGGAGCGCCGAATAATTGTGCAACTGTGCCCGCTTCAATTTCACCAAGCTGAGGCCCACCCTGAAAGAAAATTTGATTGATGCTGGTCATCCGTCCGCGGATATGATCGGGGGTTTGCAACTGACGGATGGTATTGCGGATGATGGTGCTGACTCCGTCCGCTGCGCCTGTGGTTGCAATCGCCAGCCATGCAATGATGAATGACTTGGTTGCGCCGAACAGGACAGTTGCCAATCCAAACACGATCACCGCGCCTAAAAATAACGGGCCTTGTTTGCGGAGTTCTTTTATCTGTGAAATGACCAAAGCCGCAAGCACGGCCCCCACTGCTGGCGCAGCAGAGAGGTAACCATATTCAACCACCCCCACTTTTAAAATACTGGTTGCAATGATTGGCATCAACGTGTTTGCGGAAGCAAAGAAGGTCGCGACAAAATCCAGCATCATGGTTGAAAAGATGATGGGTTTGCCGAGAATAAATTTGAATCCCTCCCGAATGGATTCCATGCTCACACCCGCAGACTTTTCTGCAAAGGCTTGAGGAACCTTTCCGATCATGAACAAAGCCAGCAGTACGGCAACAAACGAGATAGCATTGAAGTAATATACAGCGGCTTGACCTGCAACGGCGATCACAACTCCGCTCAAGGCTGGGCCGAGCACTGAGCCAATTTGGAACGAAGTGAAGGTCATACTGAAGGCATTAGGTAAATCTTTTTTCGGGAGCAAATTGGGAACCAATGCCTGGCGTGAGGGGCCGTCAAATGCTACAGCAATAGCCTGCATGGCGGTGATGAAGTAAATGTGCCAGATGGTGACGTGCCCAAATTGGGTGAGCAGGGCCAGGGTCAGAGCAAGAAGCGCGGCCATGCTTTGAGTCACGAACAACACTTTGCGTCTATCTATTGAATCGGCCAGCGCACCGCCGATCAAAGAAAAGATAATGACAGGCAAAATGCGTGCCACGCCGATACCGCCCAGCGCGATGGGATTATCGTTCAGTTGATTGATATGCCAAAATAAAGCCCAGAGTTGCATCTGGGTTCCTGTGATCGAAATGAGTTGTCCGAGCCAAAGGTAGAAGAATTTTTTATATTTGAGGGATGGTGGAATATGCATTTCAGTTACCGAGGATCAAGTGCCCCAATCTCGAAGATATAAGAAGTCATAGCCAACCGTGCGATTGCTTACTTTTGCAATCGGCGGCTGCATTCGTTTGAATTGATTGCGTCGAATACGTGCAACAACTGTTTCTACAAATTTTTTATCAAAGCCCGCTTCCACGCAATCCTCAAGCATGTAACGCTGATCCACGAGCAGATAAAGCAGTTGATCCACTTGTGCATAAGTAAAGCCAAGTTCGCCTTCGTCAGTCTGGCCTTCCCAAAGATCGGCGGATGGAGCCTTGTCAATTATGGGTTGCGGGATTTTCATTGCCTGCGAAAGTTGCCGCACCTGCGTTTTGTACAGATCGCCAATTGGGTTGATTGCGGCTGCGGCATCTCCCCATTGGGTGCTGTAGCCAAGCAGAATTTCAGATTTGTTGCTCGTGCCAATCGGTAGTGCCTTGAACACTTCCGATTGATCATACAGGGCGATCATACGCGAGCGAGCCATGATGTTGCCTTTCCGAACTTTGGATATATTCGGATCGCGCTGGATCAAAGGATCGACCATCTCGGTAATGTCAATCGTCTCACTCTGGATTTTGAACTGGTCTATCAACAATTGGGCGTGTTCCAGCGAATCGGGCGAGGAGGTGCGATAGGGCAATCTTAAGGCGATCACATTTTCAGGGCCGAGGGCTTCCACTGCAAGAGCGCAGGACAGCGCGGAGTCAAGCCCACCTGAGAGGTTTATGATTGCGCGCGCAAACCCCACGCGGGTTATTTCGCTTTTGATAAAGCCTGTAAGAATATTGCGGGCCAGGTCAGTGTTGATGGAGAGGGTGAACTCAATCACGATTTAATATCCTGGTCAATTCTTTTTGCACAAGAGCGGTTCTTTCATCGCGTAATAACGGTAAACGCGCACGTGTGCGGCGTAATTGATTCAAATCCAGTTGAGCGTATGTGATCGATTCTTCGTTGTAAGGGCCGTGCGCAAGTTCTTCACCATTTGGGTCAAAGACCGTTGCCCCACCCCAGAAGTGAAGGCCATCCTCGTAGCCGACTCGGTTGGCATGTGTCACAAAAGATGTGAACATACTGGCATAGGCTTTGGTGACACGTTCCACCCAGCGCGCAGATTCAAGTTTTTCTTTATCGTTCAACCCACGCCCGGGCGAGGCCGAGGAGAAGAGCATGATATCCGCGCCATCCAGCCAGAGTAAATAAGGCGGCGAGGCATGCCAGAAATCTTCACAGATTAGCATCCCCACACGTCCGAAGCGCGTATCAAATGCACGGACTTTGTCACCCCATGCAAAGAAACGTCCTTCATCAAAGAGGCCATAGGTCGGCAAATACACTTTGTGATGAACGTGCACAAGTTTTCCGCCAGAGAGATAGGCAGATGCAATGTAAAAGCGGTGGCGGGAGTCTTCGTCGACGAACCCAACTACCAGGTCCAGATCGTGAGACGCTTTAAGTAAATGTTTGAAGATTGGGTCATCCTCCGTCGGCTTATGCGCAGCGGAAGCGACCAAGTCCTGTAAAACATATCCTGTTAATGAGAGTTCGGGGAATACGAGTAAATCTGTTTTTTCGGCCCTGGCTTGCTTGATGTAATCCAAATGTTTGGCGAGGTTTGCTTCCACGTCCCCAAGTTTGGTGTTGATCTGTGCAAGGGCGAGGTTTAGTTTCATTGAAAGAATCTTACCATAAAGAAGACCTCCGAAGTGATAAATTTCGGAGGTCTCAAATATTCCCACCAAGATACTATTGTGCTACAGTCACTTCAATAGTATCGCCTTCAGTAGTGGCTTCGAGCACGGTGATAGTCACATTTTCCACGGTCACGGATTCGCCCACTGCAAGCGGAGATTGATTGCGATAAGGATCGTTTTCAAGAATTGGATAAACAACCAGCGTGCCTTCGCCTGAATAAATTGCAGTATCCACTGTGTAAACAAGTGCTCCTTCTTTGACGATACCAGTGTCGTAGCCAAACGCCCGTCGTGATTCTACAACAACAATTTTTGTATCGCTGATCGGAATCATTATGGCCTTGGTGCCGCCAACTGTTTCAATCGCAGAGAGGGTTGTAGTTTGTTCACCAACCAATTGGCAGGTGATCTGCTGATCCTCCAGCCAGCCCAATTGCCAGCGCTCAAAGGCAAAGAACTCAGGCGCGTTCCCGTCGATATATCCCATGAGTCCAAAGCCACCAGCAAAACGATGCTGGTCATCGTAATTCGCAGGGTCGTATTGATAAGCGTATAAGTCCGGAAGTCCCATGGTATGGCCCGTCTCATGGTTCAACCAGAGGAATCCCCAGCCATTTAGATCAGCCCCTGATGTCACTCCATTGGAAAAAATCTTTCCATCGGCCGCGTAACCTGCGCCTTCGTTCGCGCCAAATGCAGGACCATATCCAATTGCGGTTGCCTCAGGTGGGACCATGACGACAACTGAGTCAGCGCTGGAAAAGTCAATATCCGCATCAGCAAGCTGAACAGCCTCTTGAATGAATTCAAGATGTCCCTCGGAGGAACGGATTCCCTCCCCATAGTGCGCGGATGGTTGGCTCAGTCGCAGCCACACAAAGTGAGGTTCAAGCACCCAGTTCATGGTTCCATAGGACATATCATTGAAGAATTTTTCAGCATTCGGGGAAATGATGGAAAATATTTCTTCAGGCTGTTCCGAAGCAGGTACATCAGAAAAATCCGCAAACAGCACAATTGTTTTGACAGTGCCAACAGTAGGCAGTTTATAGGAGGGATTAGGCAGTCCAAAACCAACGTTTGTAAAAGAGTATGAACGGAGTTTACAAGCAGAAATCGAATCCGGCGTAGCTGTTGGAACGACTGTAGCTGTTGGGAAGGCCATGGCTGTCGGCTCAAGTGTGGCGGCCTGAGTAGTATCAGAAACAGGTTGAGGCGTGGGAGTCGGTGCGCTTCCCCCACATGCAGAAAAGAGCAGGGCAATCATCCACATCACAAAGACAAGGGAAAAGTGAGATTTCATATTCATACTTACCTCCAATCAAATTTTCAAAGCAAAAGACTCTCAAGAAGTAATTCTCAAGAGTCTATTGGCGGGGAGGGAGGGATTCGAACCCTCGGTGGACCGGAGCCCACAATAGTTTTCGAGACTATCCCATTCAACCACTCTGGCACCTCCCCAATATTGAAGCGGGCAAAATTATAACCGAAAAAAATCTACACAATCTTGAAATCTGCGGATTAGTTTTACAAATCCACACCATCATGTAGATCAGGGTAATGTACCTGATCCATTTTTTGTTCGTTCAGCAGCCACTTTAAGTTCATGGCCTGTTTTTCTTCACCATGCACCAGGAAGATTTGTTTCACCGTATCTTTGACCCCCGCCGCGTATTTGACCAAAAGATCCTGCCCCGCATGGCCGGAAAGACCGCCGATGGTGGCAACATCACATTTGCGTTTATAAACTTCGCCAAAAATATTCACTTGCGGCTCGCGGTCGGCCAGCCTGCGCCCCAATGTATTGGGCGCCTGCCATGAAACAATACAAATCGTGTTTTTAGGATTCTCGATATTATTGCGGATGTGATGTACAATGCGGCCCGTTTCGGCCATGCCCGATGCGGAGATAATTATCATCGGCTCCTTGCGCTCATTCAGCGCCTTCGATTCTTCCACCGACCTTACATAAGTTAACATCTTGAAGTCTAAAGCGGGGTGTTTTGATTCCGCGACAAACTTGCGCGTCTCTTCATCAAAGCAGTCAAGGTGTCGCTTGAATACAACAGTGGCATTCACCGCCAGCGGACTATCCACGTACACTGGCACACTTGGCACTTCGCCGCTGCTCATCATTAGATTTAAGTAGTAGACTAATTCCTGGGTGCGCCCAACTGCAAAAGCAGGAACGATCAGTTTGCCGTCGCGTTCAATTGTCAGTTTTACAACGTTGCGAAATTCTGAAAAGGCCAACTCAGGGTTACTATGTGATTTATCCCCGTACGTGCTTTCCATGATCATATAATCCGCTTCGGTGGGCAAAACAGGGTCACGCAGCAGAGGCAGTTGATATCTTCCAATATCTCCCGAAAACCACAAGTGGATTTTTTTACCCTTCTCCTCAATTTCAAGTGACACGCCCGCCGAGCCGATGATATGTCCCGCTTCGTAAAAACGCGCAATCACACCAGGGATGGGCTCAAACGCCTCAACATAATCCACGCCTTTGAACATGCCCGCAACTTCTTCCGCATCCTGCTCGGTATACAGCGGATCAATTGGATCCTCGCCGCGCTTCGCTCGTTTCTTGTTCACAAACTCAGCATCCGATTCTTGAATGCGCCCCGAGTCACGTAACATCAAACTTGTCAGATCTTCAGTGGCATGTGTTGCAAATATATTCCCCTCATAACCCTGCCTGACCAGGTTCGGCAAATTACCAGCATGGTCAATGTGCGCATGGGAAAGGATGACTGCATTCACATCACGCGGTGCATAGTGAAAATTCAAATTACGCGCGTAAGTATCTACACGCCGGCCTTGATACAACCCACAATCCAAAAGCAATTTCGATCCGTTGACCTCGATCAAATGCTGGCTTCCCGTTACTGTATGCGCCGCGCCGTGAAAATTAATCCGCATGTTTCACTCCTAGCACCTTTAAGATTTGTGCGCCAAATTTCTCAACCCGCGAAGGAGTGTCCTTCATTATTTCGCTCAACTCTTTCAAATCCTTTGGCGGGTTTTCGGACAGCGTCGCCAAATAAGGTTTCGGCAGGATGATATCGGATTCGACCTTCATCTCCAACCCGACATTTTTTCTCCAGGCTTTTAATTTCTCGAGGCGACGAAGAACCGCATCGTTCTTACGTTCAATCTGCTTCCGTTCAACCAGTGGAGATTCCATCCCGCGCCTGATCGCAGCTAAAAGATTATCACCCCAAAGCTTTATCTGTTTCTCGCTCAGACCAGCCGCGGAAAGATCCACTTTCTGTTCAGGCAGGTTCTTTACCAGGGCAACAAACACATCGTCCATCACAACCTTGTAAGGAGGGCGATTCAGTTTTTCCGCTTCCTTATCACGCCATTTACATAAGTGGGAAATAATAGTCAATTCGCGCACTGAAAGATCTTTTCGTCCTGAAAAACGCTCCCATGATTCCCCATTCAACTTTTGTTTTTGTTCTTCCGTCAAACAGGCGCGCCTAAAATCCTCCAGCGCAAACTGCAAGCGTTCCTTTTCACGCAATTCCTGCTCCAGGGCATCACGCAAGTCAAAAAGATAATGTGTATCAAGGCGCGCGTAATGGATCTGTTCCGGCGATAATGGACGCGTCGCCCAATTTGCCTTTTGATGCCGCTTATCCATTTGAATTTTGAATTTATCGCCTAGCAGTCGGTCCAATCCCACCGCCGGGTAACCCAAGACCCGTGCAGCCTGCATCGTATCGAACAGGTTGGCAAAGGTGAATCCAAAATCACGCCTCAGGCAGATCAGGTCGTACTCTGCGGCATGGAAAACCTTTTCAATTTTAGGGTTCGCAAAAATGGGGCCAAGCGCACTTAAATCCTTAAGCGCGAGGGGATCAAGCAGGTAATCTGTTTTGGCCGATGAAAATTGCAATAGACAAACTTGTTCACGGAAAGCATGCAAACTATTGGATTCTGTATCCACTGCCACACGGGTTTGTGAGGCAAGGTCTTCCACCATTTGTTTTAATGATTTTGTTGTGTTTACCCAAACAGGAGGGTGCAGAGTTTCAGACATATGAGTTGATTATAAACCCGATACAAGCCGACAAAAATTTATGTACATTACTTACTCATTTCAAGCGAAATAGGGAGAGCAGGCGGTCATATCCGCGCTGAAGAAAATAGCTCATGATCAGTACGATGATGGAACCGGGAATAAGGTTCGTTAATACAAGTACCTGCCCTGGGCCTAGACCAAGGGCCGATGTAAGGATGTGCCAAACAGGGCGATGGATCAAATATGCAAAAAAGGATGCAGTGGAAAGAAACGCCCAAATTCGCCCCCCACCCAGTCGCGTGCGAAAAATCGCCAGCAACATCCACACCCAGCCCAGTATGAAGATATCGGCGGTCAGAAGATACCAACCGTTGACTATTTCATATCCAGCAGACTGTGCCAACCAAAAGATCCATATCCCTAAAATAGCAGCGATGACTTTATATAGAAAGTTAGTGTCAAACATCCAGTTCCGAAATTCTTCAAAGCGGGAAAAGTAAACCCCGGCGAGAAAAATAAAATAATATTGAAAAAAGCGCGAGTCAAACAGGCCGTACATCAGGTGTGCAACGTATGCAACTGCAAAAACAATGCCTGCCCAGATCAGCAGCATCCTATTCGATTTGGCCCGCAGCAGCAATACGATAAAAAAAATGTAATACACCACCAGCATACTGATGTACCACAGGGTCAGCACTTGTTTCACATAATTGGGAGAAAAAATGGCTTGCAAGTTCAAAACATAAACTGCAAAGGAAAAACGATTCAACGAGTACCCCAGCACAAGAATAAACAACGCGAGGCCCAGCCAGTATGGAGGAAAAATCCGAATAAATTTCGACCTTAGGAAGCCAAGCACATTACTGTCGGGTTTTTGAAGTGTCACATCGGTAAAATAGCCTGCCAAAAAGAAAAATGACCCGAGCAAAAGCGATGCAACAAATGCTCCCGAGGGACCCAGCTCAACCCCGAAAACCTTTATGTCTAATACTTCGCTATGCAGCACAAAAAGCAAAAGGATGGACGACCCTCTCAACGCTTCAAATTCCTGAAGTCTTTGCTTTTTCTCCATCACAATTCCTTCTCCATCACCATGGCATCTTCCCCGTCATTGTAGTATCCCTTCCAAATGTCAACGGAGACATATCCTTCCTTCTCATACATGGAGATGGCAGCATGGTTGGACAGCCGCACAGTTAATCGTGCTTTGGGCACACCGAGTTTGCTTTCACAAGCATGCAACAAGGTGCTTCCAATTCCGCGCCGCTGATAGCGTGGATCAACTGCAATGGTGGCGATCCAGCCCCACCCGTCATGCGGACGCGGATCTCCCGCAATGAAGCCCACCATTTGATTATCCTCCACTGCTTTTAGTCGAACCACATTTGAGAAAGTCAGCACCGCGATCAAGTCAAACAAAGGCCAGGCATCCTTTCCAAAGCTTTCGTTCTCTAGTTTGCGAAGCGTGTTCAAATCAAGGATGGACGCTTTTACAATTTCCATAAAAAATAAGGCCTCCTAAGCAGGAGGCCTTATTGTATTACAGTTTACATCTTACTTCTTGGTATCTTTGCCGAGGAAGTTATCCAACATGCTGGTGAATTCCATCGGGAAGATGAACTTGGTGGATGGGCTTGTGCCGATTGACTTGAGCGTCTCAAAATATTGGAGGGTCATCGTTTTCTGGTCAATGGTCTTGGCGGCGTTAAAGATGGCTTCCAAAGCAACGGCAAAACCTTCTGCACGCAATGCCTGCGCCTGCTTATCACCCTCTGCACGCAAGATGTTGGACTCGCGCTCACCCTGCGCCGAAAGAATCGCTGCCTGCTTGGTACCTTCGGCGCGATTGATCGCGGCTTGCTGGTCACCCATGGATTCGGTCACCAAGGCACGGCGGATACGCTCAGCAGACATCTGACGGTTCATCGCGTCCTGCACTTCGCGCGGCGGGATGATCTCACGGATTTCAACGTTGGTTACTTTAACACCCCAACGTTCAGTCACTTCATCGAGACGGGTGCGAAGCATGTTATTGATGTGCTCGCGTTCTGAAAGAACATCGTCCAGTGGAATACCGCCGATGACGGCACGTAAAGTGGTTGCCGCAATACCAGCCGCAGCGGATTCAAAGTTTCCTACCTGCAATACCGACTCGGTGGGGTCAAGAACCTTGTAGTACCACAGGAAGTCAATTGAGATCGGGGCGTTGTCTTTTGTGATCGAAGTCTGATGCGGAATTTCACGTACTTGCTCGCGCAAATCAACTTTTACCGCACGATCAATCACGGGGATGAGCAGAACGATCCCAGGGCCCTTTGCCCCCACTGAACGACCAAGTCGAAACACGACCAGACGTTGATACTCAGGAACAATTCGAATGGCATTGGCCAGGAAAATAAAACCAATGACAAGAATAGCGCCTACCAAACAAGTAACAAAACCAAATGTTTCCATAAACTTCTCCTTCCGTTATGAATTGATTTTTTCTACAACGAGGATAAATCCCTCGCGGTTCACCACTCGAATTGGGCTACCGGCAGAAATAGGCTTGTTATTCAAGCTTTTTGCCGACCACAACTCACCAGCTACATATACACTTCCTTCATCGTGAACTTTGGTACGCGCTTCACCGGTCAAACCGACCAGGGCTTCAAGGTTATGGGATAGTGGCGCGCCCACAGCTTGTATCGTCTTACGAACCGCTATCCACAGAAACGCCGCCATCGAACTTGAAGCAACCAACGCCAGGATCGGGTTGACCGCTGGTTTCCATCCCTCTACGGCAAATAGAAAAACAGAGCCTATCACTAACAGCAAAATGGACAGGCCCAGGAATAATTCACGTTTGGGTTTTTGAATGGCATATACGAAGGGTATGATACTGAGGACGAGGAGAACAAGCGCCCACCAATTGAACTCCAGGTTGTAAACTGCATATCCCGCCAGTGCCAGGCAGAAGAACGCGCCCAATTCAAACAGACCTGTCCCCGGGCTTACCAGTGCCATCAAACCAAGTAAAATGCCACCGAGCAAGATCAGATAAGCAATGTTTGGTTCGAGTAAAAAGCCCATTGTGCCTCCACTTCATTATACAACAAGAAATTTCATAGTGCCGCACGAGCGGTGAACTTAATCCATTATACGTTTGAATGTCATCAAAAGTCGCTTAATGGGAACGGGCGGGCTGGTTGTATAATAGTCAGGCTAAATTACCCATCGGGAGTCATTGTGAAAATTCAAAAGATTTGTGTTATCGGCCTCGGCTACATCGGCCTGCCTACAGCATCCACCTTCGCCGCACATGGAGTCGAAGTTTTGGGCGTGGATATAAATTCAAACATCATTAAAACCCTCAACAATGGTGAGATCCATATTCATGAACCTGGCCTGCGCGAAGAAGTAAAAAAGGCCATCAGTTCGGGCAACTTCAAAGCGGTCACTCAGCCCGAAGAAGCCGATGCTTTCATCATTGCCGTTCCCACACCTTTTCAAGAAAACAAATTCGGTGAATACAACGGTATCAGTTACAAACTGGCGGATATGCGTGCGGTCATTTCGGCAGCCGAATCTATCCTGCCATTTTTGAAAAAAGGAAATCTAGTCGTGCTTGAATCGACTTCCCCTCCGCGAACTACGGTGGACTTGATCGCCCCCATCCTCGCTCGTTCTGGACTGGAAGCTGGGCGCGACTTCCATTTGGCTTATTCTCCCGAACGGGTTTTACCCGGACAAATCCTGCGTGAATTGATCGAGAACGCGCGCGTGATCGGCGGTGTTACCCCCGAATCGGCAGAGGCAGGTAAAGAGCTATATTCAATCTTCGTCAAAGGACAGATCATCAAGACCGATGCAACCACTGCTGAAATGGTCAAATTGATGGAGAATACCTACCGCGACGTTAATATCGCGATTGCCAATGAATTCTCCCGCCTTGCAGACAAATTCGGCGTGGATGTGTGGGAGGCCATCTCAATCGCAAACCTGCATCCACGAGTTAAGATCCTCAGCCCCGGCCCCGGCGTTGGCGGGCACTGCATCAGCGTGGACCCGTGGTTCTTCGTAGAAGCCGCACCTGAACTCACTCCGCTTATTTATCATTCGAGGCAAGTGAACGATTCGCAGCCTCACTTCGTTGTAGATGTGGTCAAACACGCCATTGGGTCATTAAATGGGAAGAAGATAGCCGCACTCGGCCTGGCATACAAACCAGATGTGGATGACCTTCGTGAAAGCCCCGCAAACGAAGTCGTTCAAATCCTTCAACGGGAAGGCGCACAGGTGCTGGCGTGGGAACCCTTCAAACCTGATGCAAATCTCGAAGGGATTACCATGTCCCCCACTCTTGAAGCTTCTATCCAAGATGCGGATGCGCTCATATTGCTCGTCAAGCACACCGAATTTACAAAGCTAGATCCCAAAGACATCGCACAAAAAACAAAAGCCCGCATCTTAATTGATGTCGTAAATGGCTGGGATAGCGATGCATGGACAAGCTGTGGTTTCAGATTCCACCGCATCGGTGATAACAAATCAAAATTGGAAATCACCAGTTAGTATTGAGCCTGTCGAAACATTGAAAATTCTCTCAGTTTTTGGAACCCGCCCCGAAGCCGTAAAAATGGCTCCTATCGTACGTTTGCTTGCTCAAACGGCAGGCGTGGAATCGCGAGTCTGTGTGACGGCTCAGCACAGGCAGATGCTCGATCAAGTATTGAGCCTGTTCGATATCCAACCTCAGTACGATCTTGATCTGATGCGTGACGATCAATCTCTCGCACAATTAAGTGCGGCCATCTTCACCCATCTTGATCCTGTCTTATCAGATTTCAAACCCGATTGGGTTCTGGCACAGGGGGATACAACTACAGTAGCCATAACCTCCCTACTCACTTATTTCAATCGCATAAAGTTCGGGCACGTGGAGGCCGGCCTGCGGACTCACAACAAATGGCAGCCTTTCCCGGAAGAGATTAACCGCCGTGTGGCCGGTGTCACCGCAGACTTACATTTCGCGCCGACAGAATGGTCCAAACAAAACCTTTTGCGCGAAGGTGTTGACGAGAGCATTATCAAAGTAACGGGCAACACAGTTATTGATGCACTGCAATTCGTTAGCCAACAGGAACAGCCTCAGGAAATTACGCGACTAATAACTACAAAACTAAAAACTAATAAACTAATACTGGTCACCGCCCATAGACGCGAAAATTTCGGCAGGCCCATGGAAAACATTTGCTTAGCGCTCAGGGAACTGGCTGTTCGTGATGACATTGAAATAATCTGGCCTGTTCACTTGAATCCCAATGTTCAGGAACCAGTTTACCGAATTCTGAAAGATGTTGAACATATTACCCTTCTGCCGCCGCTAGATTACCTGCCGCTTGTCCATTTGATGAAGAGGGCGAAGATCTTCCTCACGGATTCGGGTGGGATTCAGGAGGAAGCTCCTGCCTTTGGCTTACCGGTCCTTGTACTGCGCGAAGTAACCGAACGCCCGGAGGGAGTGGAAGAGGGGACACTAAAGCTGGTTGGAACAGAGACCAGTCACATTGTCCGCGAGGCGAAGCGGCTTTTGGAGGATAAATCCGCTTATGAGGAAATGTCCCGGGCTTCAAATCCATATGGCGATGGACACGCGGCAGAAAAGATCGTTTCCTTCTTGAAGGAGAAGAGTTTGTAATCTCGTCAACTTTCCTATCCATGTGGGGGATCGGTAAACAAAGCTAAGCGGTTATACTTCCGTACCTTACATGATTGTAAGGAAGATAGCTTTATAGGAGAATTCTAATGAGACGAGTGCTATATTTTCTTACAGTTATTACAATCTTATCTGTGACTCTTTCTGCCTGCCAGGGGGCAACTCAACCTTCTACACAGGCCACCGAACCACCAGTGACTGAAGTACCGGTTACTGAACCTTCGACAACTGCTCCCCCTGCGATAGAAATTCCAGCAACTGACGCACCAATACTTGAACCAATTGATCTGGTCGGGCCTCCTATGGAACTTGGCTCAAAGTATATGCACGTGGACGGCTCCATTTTAGTGGCGGTTCCGGGCGGCCCATTTTTGATGGGGTCTGAGTATTTCGGCGACAAGGAACACGTGGTAACTATTAGCGATTTTTGGATCTATGGCAGCAAAGTAACCAACGGACAATATGCCCGTTGTCTCGAAGCCGGCATCTGTACCCCACCCGATCCGAAAAACAATCGATCCTTCAACAACCCGGTTGATATCAGTTTACCGGTGACAGGCGTAAATTATGATCAGGCAGCAGCGTATTGTACATTTGTGCATGGACGCCTCCCCACCGAAGCCGAATGGGAAAAAACCGCGCGTGGCCCCGACGGCAATATTTATCCGTGGGGAGACGCGAGCCCTGCCTGTGATTTGTTAAACTTTCATTTCTGCGAAGGTAAACCCACTGATGTAACAGCTTATCCACAAGGCGCTAGTTTCTATAGTGCACTTGATATGTCTGGGAACGCGCGTGAATGGGTGGCAGATTGGTTTGACGCCAAATACTATGATGTGTCTCCAGATGTAAACCCGACTGGGCCTGAAATCGCTCAAATACGTTCTGTTCGCGGAAGCAGCTACCAGGATAGTTTTGATCCATCCAAGTCTGCTCATCGCTCATTTCTTAAGCCGACACAAGATCAGCCTGACCTGGGTTTCCGTTGTGTGGTGGAAGACCCAACCTTCTTTGCTCCATATTGCCAAACCTTGGTCCTGGTTGGGGCGGACCAAAATGGTGGACCTACTGATGCTGTGAGTCCAGTGGATTGTGGTGCACAGCCGGAGTTATCACAATTCATCTCCTGCGATGAACAAGCCACTTATATAAAAATTGAAACTTTCCCGCTCCCGCAAGGTGCTCAACTTCAAGTCTCACCGGAGTGTCTGGGCGGACCTGAACTCTACAAATGTGTAGGCAAAGGAGGAATAACGATCGTCCCTCAAACATGTAAACTTCCTAAACAATCCGGCTATGCAGGCTGCGCACCGGGCTATAGCCTGGACGAGGAAGGCAGTGCTTGTCTTGCGGCGGGCCCCGGTGAAGGTTGTCTGCCGGGTTTCAATTTCGATCCGGCCGCTCAATGTTGTGTTTCAGAAACCCCGGGCGCTCCGGCCTTTGGAGCCTGCCCGCCAGGGTTCTACACGCAAGAGAATTTTTGTATTCCTGTTTTGAACAATCCTCCTCCGTTACAAACCGTACAAGAAATCTCCTTGGTTGTAAATTGTTCCGTCGGAGGAGACGACTCGAATACTGACGACGAACCCGAAGACCCAGGGAGTTGCACGCCAGTATGTACTGAAATTCGAGGCGTTACTACCTGTACCGGATGCCCATAATAAATAATTATGAAACAATCCCCTGCAAAAAGGCGGGGGATTGTTTCAATAGAGATAACTTTAGGATTGAAATTCTGGAAAACCTCACAAGTTCTGGTCAGCAAATTTTGCGATACCCATAAAAATGTAATCCCCCCATTTCAAAAATTGGTATTTTCCCCCATTCCCAGATCAGGGCAGGAATGCTATCTGGGTACATCCTTACAAATTTTTGTGGATAGCTGTTTGTAATGTCCTGTGAAATAATTCTTAGTATAATAAAAGTGGTAATTATGTTCAGGCGAAGCATTGCAATCATCACGGCAATTTGTCTACTTGGCGCAAGCTGGGCCTCTGTACGCGCACAAAGCACTGATACAAAGTATTTTAGCGAGACCGGCCACAATGTTAAAGGGGATTTTTTTAAGTTTTACAACGGCAACCCCAACGCAACTTTTCTTTACGGCTACCCAATTACAGAGGAATTTGTCAGCAAAGACGGGAAGACCGTGCAATACTTCCAGCGCGCGCGTTTTGAGTATCGCACCGACCTCCCCCAAGGTCAGCGGATTCAACTAACGCCCTTGGGGCAAAAGACTTTCGTATCCACCGGCCCGGTAAACGTAAACAATTCCTTCGCATGCCGCACTTATGCAGAAACAGGGTATTCGGTTTGTTTTGCCTTTCTTGAATTCTTCGATAAATATGGCGGCAAGGCGCAATTCGGCTATCCCATCTCCGGGTTTGAATATCACGAGAACAAGCTTGTTCAATATTTTGAAAAGGCCAGGTTGGAATGGCAACCCTGGAAGGCCGAAGGGCAGCGAGTTGTAGTTTCAGACCTCGGGCGCATCTACTTTGACAAGCTTGGCGAAGACCCTGCCCTGCTTGCCCCGGTAAACCCAATTGGCAATGCTCCTAAAGTTATCACCGGCCTGCAAGTGCGCGCATTCGCCTGGAAGGCCGTGACACTGGCAACCGATACCCAGTTGATCTTTGTGATCGTACAAGATCAAAACGCGCAGCCGGTATCCAATGCAAGCTGCACAGCGGTTGTGCACTGGCCCGATGGAAGGAATGACTCGACGGCCATCACAACCAACTCCAATGGCGTGGGCATTGTCTCACTTTCCTTTACGAACCAACCCTACGGCAGCCTTATTTATACCGACATCACATGCAATTACAATGGCCTAAGTGGAACGACTACAACATCATTTAGGATCTGGTACTAAAACTCCCGCAGGCAGTGCGGGAGTTTTTTTATAGCAAGTCTTTCATTTCAAACACAGGCCCATCTTTACAGATCATTTTCCATTCATGACGAAGAGTCAATGCACAGACTCCGCATTCAGCCATTGCGCCGCAAGGCATGGGAGCGCGGACTAAAACCTGCGCTTCGCCCCACGTTTTTGTCTGATTCGGTTTCCCTATCATTTCCTTTAACTGAGATAGATTCCTACGATCAACATCAACGGCGGCATAATCAGCCCATTGGATAATTTCCAGCATGGCTTGTAAGGGTTGGATTTCCACGACTTCAGGCAAATCCCTCACAGCCGAATTACAAACCATTACAACCTCCGCGTTTTGCTTGAGCACAGTAGATATTAATCCGCGCAGGCGTGAGGGCGAATCGTCAAATGCAATTAGGGCCACTTTGCGTGCGGCTGGCGGGATTGCAAACCCGTGCCCGATTGGGCCGCGAAAGTTTAAAGATGTACCTGGCCCCCACGAAGAAAGTGATTCTGATACGGCAACAAACCCATTCGGTGCTGGGTCGCTAAAGAAAAGAGGAACAGGCAGAGGTGAGTCCGAACCGAGGGCATGGGCAAGCAGATATTGTCCCGCAGCGGGAATCAATTCAGGCGCGCAAGTGATCAGCGCACGCGAGTCCAATAGAACTTCCTTTACCTGGCCTTTATCAATTTTCATTGGAGAAATGTTAACACGTATGGGGGGCACAAGCAAGCGAGTTATAATCACAAAAATTTATGTTTCGGAGGAAACTATGAATATTTCAGGTTTACTGCAAGGCCTTGCGACCTTTGCCTGGATCGGTTTCATCGGCGTGCTGGTTATGATCTTCGTGCGCGCGAGTCGTAATCAACCTGCAAAAGGATTAAGCACCCTGGTAATCTCTTTGTTGGTTGCCGCAGTACTGCTGACGGCAGTTGGCGCAGGGCTTGTGTACATCCAGCCAGAAGAAAGAGGCGTTGTATTTTCAGCCTTTGCTGAAGGCGGTCTGCGTAATGAAGCGCTTGACCCCGGAGTTCATTGGATCATCCCATTTGTAGAGCAGGTACGCACCTACCCGATCTCACGGCAAACCTATACCATGTCTGCCACAGTGGGTGAAGGTGCAGTAACTGGTGATGATTCGATCCGCGCCCGCACAAATGACGGTCAGGAGGTATTCATTGAGGCATCGGTCATTTATTCGATTGACCCAACCAACATTATTCCGCTGCACATCACCTGGCAGGACCGCTATACTGATGAACTGGTGCGCCCCACCGTGCGCGGCATCATCCGTGACGTGGCTTCACAATTCGGCGTGGAAGAAATTGTCAGCACACAACGCGGTGCCATGGAAGATCAGATCACAGCTCTGATGGAAACGAAATTCAAGGAGAATAACCTGATCCTGGTGGATTTCGTTCTGCGTGATATTCACTTCAGCGAGGAATACGCACTGGCTGTGGAACAAAAACAGATCGCTGAACAGCAGGCTCAACAAGCCAAGTTTGTAGTTGAATCGAAGAAGCAGGAAGCAGAGCAGGCGCGGCAAGTGGCTCAGGGTCAGGCCGACGCGGCAGTGATCGCAGCACAGGGTGCGGCAGAAGCCAGGATCATTCAAGCCCAGGCTGAAGCACAAGCCAACCAGTTGCTGGCACAATCCCTTACACCTGAATTAGTGCAATACCAATATGTTTTGAAACTTGCCCCCGGCGTGAATACGATTTTCATTCCGAGCGGAAATCAATTCATCCTGCCGCTGCCAAACACGACCTTGCTGCCTGAATAAAACAAACAGCTTGGTACAATAGTGACCAGTCACCAGAAGCCTGGTACTGGTCACTATTTAATTTTGGAGCAGCAATGCCGATCCCACAAACTGGACGCGAAATTCGCCTGACGACTCTTTCTGCTTGCGCGGGTTGAGCGTCCAAACTTAGCGCCGATGCGCTGACGCAGGTTCTGCGTCCCATCAAAGATATCTTTGACCCCGCCTCGTATCCTGACCTGTTGGTTGGTCTTGCATCACCGGATGACGCGGCTGTTTGGCGTTTAAGTGAAGACAAGGCTATTGTAGTCACTACAGATTTTTTCACCCCCATTGTAGATACGCCCTATGAATATGGTTCAATTGCCGCAGCAAACAGCCTATCAGATGTATATGCCATGGGCGGACAACCTTTCCTCGCACTTAATATTGCAGCACTGCCAGATCAATTGTCAACTGAAATTTCAAGTGAGATATTACGTGGAGGTGCAGAGAAGGCACGCGAAGCGGGCGTGGTAATTGCGGGCGGACACACTGTCAAAGATAAAGAGCCAAAATACGGCTTAGTCGTGATCGGATTCATCGATCCACACAAGATGCTAAGCAAAGGCGGATTAAAAATCGGCGATGTGCTGGTGCTCACAAAGCCATTGGGCGGCGGCGTGACCACAACCGCACTCAAACAGGAAAAGGCCTCAGCCGATGACATAAAAGAAGCCATCCAATGGATGTCTCGTTTGAATAAAACTGCGAGCCAACTCGCAGTGGAATTCGACTTACGCGGCGGAACAGACATTACCGGGTTCGGCTTGCTTGGTCACGGTACGGAAATGGCAGAAGGCTCTGGCGTTCTGTTATCGATTGAAAATTCAAAACTTCCATTTTTTGGCGGCGCTCGTGGGTATGCCAAAAAAGGATTCTTTCCCGGGGGCGCATTTGATAACAAGGGGCATTTTGAAAAGAATGTAATGTTTGACGAGCAACTGGATGAGCCAGCCCAAATGTTATTATTTGATCCGCAAACAAGCGGAGGCTTACTGCTGGGCGTACCGCGTGAAAAGTTGGAAGCCTTCGAGAAGCGTGCCAGGGAATTGGATCAGCCTATTTGGGTGATTGGGGAAGTCCATGCCGGTCAGGGAATAGAGGTTCGGTCTTAATGTTCCGTATTGGCATATTTGAGTTGGGGCTTACCTGCGGACTGCTTTTTATCGTGATCATTATTCCTATCATTGTTTCTCGATATTATGCGCGCATGGATAAGCGCTTGAAGAATATTGAAAAAAAGATCAATAAGAAATAGGAAACATTATGTGGGATACCCTTGATCTTCCCTGGCAGGCCGCACTCGAAATGGCATGGGAGGCATATGGCACAGGCACGATACCAATTGGCGCGGTAGTAGCAGATGCTGATGGCAGGATCGTTGCGCGCGGACGTAATCGCATTCTCGACACATCCGCCCCTGACAAACAGGTTTACAACGACATGCTGGCTCATGCTGAAATCAATGCTTTGCTATCGTTGAAACTCGACCAGAAAAACCGCCACACTTCAACACTGTATACAACCATGGAGCCATGTCCCTTGTGTATGGGGGCGTTTTTATATGTCCAGTGTGCGGGCACTTCACTTTGCGGCGCATGATCCCTATGCAGGGAGTGTCAACCTTTTAGGGACAACACCCTATCTCAGCCGAAAACCCATCCATATAAGGCCGCCTTTTGACCACTCCCTTGAAATCAGCCTGATCGCCATGCTGGTAGAGACAGAAATAACCTTGCGCGGAGAAACTGTGATCGCAAGTCGTTTTTTCGATGAGTGGCGTGCGATGTCTCTCAAAGCTGTGGAATTTGGGATTGCGCTATATCGGTCCAATGAACTTCGCAAAAGACAAAAAGATGGTCTATCTGCAAACGACGCTATAAATTGGCTCACATATCAGGTACAATAAGGGCAGAACAATAAATTGTAATAAACATCATGTCTGAAATCCCCATAGAACCAGATTCAAGCTCCCCCTCCGAAAAACCTCCCAGTAATTCGTTCATAAAAACTGACGAAACTTCGTCATGCCGCGAATCGATTTGCGCGGCTATATGGATTTAACAATACCTGTAATACATTCTGAAGAGTATCACCAAAGGAAAACATGAGCATCGGCAACGAAATATTGATAATCCTTGTGCTGATTCTGATCAACGCCGTTCTGGCAATGTCTGAAGCTGCGCTGGTTGCATCACGAAAGGCCCGCCTGCAGCAACAAGCGGGAGAGGGTCATAAATCATCCGCTTTGGCGATCAAGCTGATCGAGGATCCAAATATTTTCCTATCCACCATCCAGATCGGTATCACATTGATCGGGGTTTTGGCTGGTGCGGTTGGCGGCGCAACAATCTCAGAATCACTGGCAAGGGCATTGCAAAATGTTCCCTATATTGGTGAGTACAGTGCCTCGATTTCGCTGGGTGTGGTGGTGGTATCCATCACGATACTGACCATCTGGCTGGGTGAACTGGTTCCAAAAAGGCTGGGGCTTAATAGCCCCGAAAAAATCGCACAGATTGTGGCAGGTCCAATGCTTTTTCTTTCAAAAGTTTTTTCTCCCTTCATCAAACTTATGAGCGCAGCGACAAATTTTGTCCTGCGTCTGATTGGCGTTGACGCGTCGTCGGAACCTCCCATTACAGAAGAGGAGCTTCAGATGCTCATCAGCCAGGGTACACAGGCGGGCGTGTTTGAAGAAGCCGAACAGGATATGGTGGAAGGCATCTTCAGCCTGAGTGACCGTCGCGTTTACTCGCTGATGACTCCTCGTACAGAGATCGTCTGGTTGGATATTAACGACTCGGTGGAAGAGATACATACGAAGATAGCTGAAAGCGCGTACTCCCGTTTCCCTGTACGGCAAGACTCACTGGAAACCATCATCGGCATCGTTAAATCGCGGGATATGCTCGTGCAAAGCCTTTCAGGCGAAGAAATCAAATTAAAGTCCCTCATCAAGCCTGCATACTACATACCGGAAACAATGTTCGCATCCCGCGCATTGGAAATCTTCAAAGAGAAAGGCACTGAACTTCTGCTGGTAATAGATGAATTTGGCGGTTTGCAAGGGTTGATCACCATCAATGACATTCTCGAAGAGATCGTCGGCGAAATGGAAACAGAGGAACCGCAGGCAACTCAACGACAGGATGGATCGTGGTTATTGGATGGTATGCTCGAAGTGGATGAGTTCAAGGAAATCTTCGACCTCAACGAACTGCCTCACGAAGATGAATATGAAACTTTAAGCGGTTTTATGATGGTCTCCCTTGGGCGCGTGCCCCAGGCCGCAGATCAATTTGAATGGCACGGATTGCGCTTTGAAGTGATCGATATGGACGGGCGCCGCGTGGATAAAGTGCTAGTCACCACACTCCCAAAAGCACAGAATGCTCAAGAGAGACAACAATGACAGCCTATGTAATTGTAGATATCGAAATAACCGACCCTGAAGGCTACAAGGAATATGTAATAATGGCGCCGCGAGCGGTGGAATTGTATGGAGGAAAATACATCGCACGAGGCGGGCATAACGAAACGCTCGAAGGCGAATGGCTAGCCAAACGGCTGGTCATCCTTGAGTTCCCATCAATGGAGCAGGCAAAAAAGTGGTTAGACTCACCTGAATACGCACCCGCTCGAAAACTGCGTCATCAATATGCACGAACGAATATGGTGGTTGTAGAAGGCACGTAAATACCCTTTCAGGCTTCAAGATAAAATCAAGGTATAATCTTCGCCCGTATGACTCAAGAACCTTCTTCCAACAAAACAAAAGTCTGTCCTACCTGTGGAACGCGTTTAAGCGAGAGCGCCACACGCTGTCTCGTATGCGGAACAGAGTTCAGTGCGCGCGCCGCACCGAAAGTTATCAAGAAAGCGGAAAAATCGGTGCAGGCAAGCCGTATGCCAGAGATTCGTTTGAGCCTCCCTGCGGCTGTAGGCGTACTGGCAGTTGTGATCATCATTGCAGCCGCCACTACTTTTTTTGCTGTACCAAAAGATGAAGCTGCATTTTCAACAATAGATACTCCAACTCCTACAGAAACTCCTACGGCCACACTTCCATCCACCGCCACCCAGCTTCCAACGGATATTCCCACAGCTACACAACAACCTCCGTTTGATTACACCGTTGGTCCCGGCGAAACCTGTTCTCTGATCGCGTTCAATTTCAATGTCTCGATCCAGAGCATCATCATTACAAACAACCTCCCATCCACTTGCCCGATCAGCCAGGGACAAGCACTCAAGATCCCATACCCTACACCCACAGTCCCGCCGCCCGCCACCAACACACCACTTCCAGTGGATGCAACTAAACAAGCATGTGAAACTGTCCCGATCACTGTTCAGGAAAACGACACGCTTTCAAGCATCTCCTTGAATTATGCCGTGCCGATGGCTGCCATCAAAGAATTCAACGGCCTAACCACGGATAATGTCTTTCTTGGACAAGGTCTGCTCATCCCTCTTTGTATGCGTGCCGCTACACCCGGGCCCACTCCCACTGCGACTCTTCCGCCTCCCTACCCCGCCCCGAACCTGCTTCTCCCTGCGGACGGCGCTGCCTTCACCCTGGCCAACGATGTTGTCACATTGCAATGGGCATCTGTTGGAGCCCTGCGCGATGGCGAGGCATACCAGGTCACCGTGGAAGATGTCACCGCCTCCCAAACCACCCGCCTCACAGATTATGTGACAGACACAAAATACATCGTGCCAACTTCCTTCCGCCCGAAAGACAACGTGGCACATGTCCTGCGTTGGTGGGTCACCCCCGTCCGTCAGGCTGGCGTGGATGATCAGGGTCAACCGATTTGGGTTGCATCAGGCGCAGTAAGTGATAAGCGCGTCTTCACCTGGGTGGGAGTTGCCGTCCAAGGCACACCCAATCCCTAAGAAACTGTCTGAAATCTCAACTTTAGATATGGATTTGTAGGGACACAGCGAAACGATTTACGGCCAAAATCTTGAATTGACTCGCTG
>NZ_JBXMTI010000064.1:0-11125 GCF_057083605.1 Candidatus Villigracilis sp.
GACATCCCAGGGCCGCAACCGACTGTCCCTGACGCTCCTGCCCCAGACACGTCCCCGACCTTCCATCTCCTTCAGGATACTGTCTGCCATGCCTCAATGCAACTTCATTCTAATAACACAGCGTGCAGTGGACGCTGGGGATTCTGCGCACATCCCAGGCAGTTTACTACGCTTTATCATTTTTCCTGTTGGACGGCTTCGCCGTCCCCGCCCCAGCGCCGTGCTCCGCGAACGCAAACCGTTGGGCAACGGAATTTGGATATAACCATGCATTTGAAGTGTGCTTACTGAGCAAGAGGTGAAATATGCGTTATGTTGATATGCAGACTTGGTCTCGACGCAATCATTTCAGATTATTTAGTACTTTTAATCACCCCCACTTCAGTATGTGTGTCAACGTCGATGTAACAGCATTTTATCCATTTGTGAAGCGCAATGGATATTCGCTTACCGTATCCATGGTGTACGTCATATCTCGGGCTTCGAATGCGATTCCAGAATTCAGGCAACGCATACGAGGGGATCAAGTTGTTGAACACGAGATTGTGAACCCCGGTTTTTCAATATTGATTGACAAAGATATTTTCAGCTTTTGCGCCGTTGAGTATACGGAGGATTTTTCTGAGTTTGCAAGGAGAGCTGCAAAGAATATTGCGGATGTGAAAGCACATCGTGATCTAGCACAGAACCCCGAGAAGGATGATGTGTTGTACATGAGCCCCATACCTTGGGTGTCATTCACGAGCTTTAACCATCCAATGCAGTTGCACCCAGCGGATTCCATACCCCGCTTTGCCTGGGGAAAATACTTCAAGGAGAGCGACACATTGAAGATGCCACTAAGCGTACAAGGGCATCATGCTGTCATGGATGGAATCCACATGGGTAGATTTTATGAAAAGGTGCAGGATTACCTACATCACCCTGAAGTTGTGCTAGGTGCTGTGTAAGAGCGCTGCCCAACACAACACGCACCTGACTGGTAGGATTTGTCGCCATATTCAAGCAGTTTTAGGGGGCGCCTTCGGAGAGTCTCTTTTTGTGGCAGTACCGCACATCCCCAGAACCAGCAGAAAAGGGTCTACACAATCTGGAAACTCTGCGGATCTCTTTTGGTTTACTCCAACTCAGCGATCACATCGGAAACTGAATCCAACACATCACTGGCGAGGACAGATGCAGTTGTACCGAGGATTTCGGCAGCTAATAAGCCTGCTTGAGCATGGATGAATGCACCTGCGATGGCGGCCTCATAGGCATCCAATCCCTGGGCGCGGAGGCCGACAATTAAACCTGCCAACACATCACCTGTGCCGGCACGAGCGAGGGCGGGCGTGGCAACGGGAATAATGGTGGTATGCCCATCTGGCGAGGCAATGACAGTGAATGCGCCTTTCAGAATAACGACATGCCCCCATTCTTGAGCATACCTGCCTGCAATTTCTTCGCGGTGGCTTTGAATCTCTTCTTTTGATAAACCTGTCAACACAGACATTTCACCGGGGTGCGGAGTCAATACAGCAGGCGCAAACAGTTTCTTATGCCAATCTTTGATCTGAGAGAGATGGCGCAAGCCATCCGCGTCCACAACCATTGGAATTTTTATGGACGGAATCAAATTTTCAATGAATGCCCTGGTTGAAGGATTATCTCCAAGTCCGGGGCCAGCCAAAAGGGCAGTCGCACGCTCGATGTTTTGTAACACATCATCAGATGCGATGCCTGAAATGAATCCATCTTCATGGGGGAGCAAAAGCCAGATCGCCTCGGGCAGATGGCCGGCAAGTATGGTGTGTAGAGGCTCAGGCACGGCCATTGTCACGAGACCCGCACCAACACGGTATGCCGCCGTCCCAGCCAGCAGAGCTGCTCCTGTATAGGATGTGGAACCAGCCACAACGAAAGCCGTACCAAATGTCCCTTTGTGTGAGGCGGGTGCTCGTTCAGGCAAAAGCGCAGAAACCATATCCCAATCCGCAGCTTCGGTTTTGATCGCATTCCACGAATCCAAATTTTCTGGCAGGCCGATATCCACAACCTGCAAGTCACCGACCAATTCAAATGCAGGTAATTTCAAGAAGCCTTGTTTCACCGCCGCCATCGTGATCGTAAGGTCGGCGGGAATGGTTTCATTGGCGGCTTCGCCTGTATCGCAATCAATGCCAGAGGGACAATCCACAGCAACGACAAATATGGGCGGATCTATTTCAGATAAAATGGAATTTATTTTTTCAAGAACCTGTGCCGCCTCTTTCTTTAACGGGAGCTTGATCCCGGTCCCAAACATTCCATCCAGGAAGACATGGGACTGATCAAGAAAAGCATGGAGGTCTTCATCATTTTTATCACGCGCCGATTCAGATAGCTCGCCGCCCACTGATAAATAACGTGCGATAAGCTCATCATCATTTGGCTTACGGTTGACCAGATACGCATGTGTACGCCAGCCTGCTTCAGCCAGCCACGCAAGCGCCACTAGCGTATCGCCGCCATTGTTGCCCGCCCCCACCAAACCCGTGACCTCATCCCAGCCATGCTCCTGCCCCAACGCATGGACAAGCTCCGCCAGGCCGCGCCCGGCATTCTCCATCATCATGGCATAAGAAAGGCTTTTTGAGTCGGCCTCTTTTTCAATTGCACGCATTTGGGTAACGGTTACAAGTTTCATAGGATTAATTATCCACAAATCAATAAAGACGAACAGGGGTGATTTGTGTTTATCTTAAAAGATCATAAGGTAAACATCATTGAACAATAATTTTCATGAACTATTTGCCTGATATTGTTATACTACTTAAATGATACACTTGAAATAGCGAACATCCGTTCTGGCATACTATAATTCAAGAATGGCAACTTTTATGCGAAGTGTCGAGAGTTATCAAGAACGCTTAAACAACGTCCAGCTTTATATCAGTGAGCACATCAATGAGCCGCTTAATCGAAAAGTATTGGCGGCTGTGGCTGGATTCTCCATCCCCCACTTCCACCGTATCTTCACAACTCACATGGGTGAGAACATTTCCGATTATGTCCGTCGTGTACGTTTGGAACGCGCGGGCCGAAAGCTGCGGATGGGAGCAGTGGATATCACTGAAGTTGCACTGGC
Source organism: Candidatus Villigracilis sp. (assembly GCF_057083605.1). Taxonomy (NCBI): domain Bacteria; kingdom Bacillati; phylum Chloroflexota; class Anaerolineae; order Anaerolineales; family Candidatus Villigracilaceae; genus Candidatus Villigracilis; species Candidatus Villigracilis sp. Next base: position 3,110 of record NZ_JBXMTI010000064.1, read on the forward strand.
CGCTGGCTACGACACACATTCCGCCTTTAGCAAGGCATTCAAACAGCAATACGGCTTCACTCCCAGCGAGTTTCGCGAACTCGGTTGCCACGAAGCCACTCAAATTCTGAGGAAAGGATAAACACGAATGAAAATTAAACTAACCAGTGTCTCGATAGACGATTATGACAAAGCTTTAAAGTTTTACACAGAGGTCTTGGGGTTCGTGAAAAAGCACGATATGCCCCTTGGAGATGGAGCGCGTTGGATCACTGTAGTCTCGCCTCAGGAGCCAAATGGCACTGAGCTACTTCTTGAACCAAACGCTGATTATCCAGCCATGAAGGTGCTCAAAGAGTCACTTATGAAGGATGGAATCCCCTTTACCGCATTCCAGGTCGACGATATTCAAAAAGAATATGACAGGCTGAAAAAGCTGGGTGTTTTCTTTACGATGGAACCGACAAACATGGGAACGACAACCGTGGCTGTCTTCAACGACACCTGCGGCAATCTGATTCAGATTTATCAAATGACTGGCGCATAAGACAGCGATGGACAAAACCATCCAATTGATATCGAGCATATAAACATAACTCGCCGCGAATTAATATTTCGTGGGTGAGTTTTTTAAGACAAAAGGGACGCGGACGAACACTGATAAACGCGGATTCAAAAAAGAATCTGCGTATTCCGCGTTGATCCGCGTCCCATATTAGATTTGGGGTTTATTATATGTCTATCGTCAATTGTCTATGGTCAAGTATTTATCCCCACAAGTCTTTCGCTATATCTTCTAAACCCAATCCAAGCAATTTATCCCTGTTAGGTTTACCTGTTTCCAAATCCCAACCGCGAGCTTCGTAATAGGAAAAAAGCATTCCTTCAATATCAGGTGAAAAACCTTCGGAGCCGCCTTCCTTATATGGCTCAAGCAGCGCTTTCGGGAGTCGGTCATTGGCAGCCGTCAACTCCATACGGTTATTGATGGCACGTTTGATATTCCAACCACGTTCGCCTGATCTCATCATATCATCCAGAGTCCATTCGTAGCCGCAGGCCGCGTTGATAAGATTCACCTGCTCATTTGGGTCAATCGTTGCAAAGATGCACATAACGAACGCGTTGGAAACTGTGCGCCAATTTTGGTGTTTCGCGACGTTCGCTGCCTTTTCCGCTTGAGCGTGACGCTCAAAATATAGGATGCCAACTCGTTCTTCGATGTGCCCCAATTCCACCATGAAATAATCCGATTGGTTGTGACACGCCCCACGCGGACTGGTCGCATAAGACAGGGCCATCCCTGAAACCCCGCGAGGGTCATGATAGGCAACTTCGAGTCCATTCACTTGCACGGCTTCATCTTCCGCGCCAAACGCTGCGCCAAATTGCCGCGACCCACACGATAATAATCCGCCTATCCCTTCACGGCGCGCGATCATGTGAATCAATTGTCTCACCGCAGGCACATCCCCCCACTTCAACTCAAGTCCACCAGTATCCTGCCTCTTTAATTTTCCCAGTTCAAATAAATGAAAGGCCAGCCCAATCGTATTGGCTGTGCTGATCGTGTCCATACCATAGCGGTCACACAACTCGCCCAGGCGGGTAATTTCTGCCAAATCATCAATTAACAAATTCGGCCCAAACCCCGCAATCGTTTCCCATTCAGGCCCCTTGCGTTTCGCGCCATCATCCAACTTCACCACGCGTCCGCACGCGATCACGCATCCCTGGCAGGCGTGAGTCCCAACTAAAATAGATTCGGCCATCTTTGCGCCAGAGATATTATCCACATTTGGGAACGAACCCTGATGATAATATTTCGACGGCATCGAACCTATATACTCAAAAAAATTAGCTGTTCCACCTGTGCCTAGCTCGTGAAAGAATTTGGTTTCATTGCTCTGCCTGAGCATACGATTCGACTCTGAACGCAAAGCCACATATTGACCCTCGTGCTCGACCATGATTTTCTTCGTCCCGTGCACAGCAATGGCTTTTAGATTCTTTGCACCCATCACAGCGCCCAGACCCGTTCTACCTGCCATTCGTCCATGGTCACAGCAAATGGATGCGTACAAAACGCCACGCTCACCCGCCTCACCAATCACTGCGACTCGCGCGCCTTTGACTCCAATTTCTGCTTTGACAATTTCCTGCGACTGGTACACATCCTTGCCCCACACATTCGCCGCACTACGGACCTCGAACCTGCCTTCTTCGACCCAGACATACACCGGGCTTTGAGCTTTTCCTGTGATCCACAAGCCGTCATAGCCTGCCTTGCGGAGTTCAGGCCCCCAAAAGCCTCCAATGTTGGATTCGGCCCATAGTCCGGTGGCAGGCCCTTTTCCACAGATAACGAAGCGGCCTGTGGTTGGTCCATTCGTTCCGCTGAGTGGGCCATTAATAAAAAGCAAGGGAGATTCAGGTGAAAGCGGATCCAGTTCTTTCGTTAAATATGGGTATAAAATCCGCGCAGCGAGGGATGCGCCACCCAGAAAATCACGCTCCCATTCTTTTGGGATGATGAACTCTTCAGTTGTATTATCAGTGAGGTTAATTTTGAGGATTGGTTGCATACGTATTTCAAGCTATCGGGTTTACAAGTTGACAGGTTAAATTTAAAACTTGCAGACCTGACAACCCGCAACTCATTAGAGAATATCTGTTGTTACTTCCTGCGCCACGCGGACAAAATCCAGCACGGTGGGCACATTTCGCATCATATAGCCCATACTGCCGTTAACCTTCAGCTTCATGGTCATCATGGCGGTCATGGGATTCAACTTGCCTTGAAGAACGGCAGTGATATTGTTATAGGAAGCATTCAGGATAAAAGTGGGTCTTGGGTAGGCGGATGTATCAGGCTTGTATTCCACTTTTCGACACTTGCCATGCCACAAGTCCAGATAGAACGTGAGCGGTTCGGTCAAATTGCCTTCGGGTGTGATATTGAACAACAAATCCCCTTCCCAGTTTTTGGCGATATCCGCATAATGTTCATCTGTATTGAGTTTACTTTCCAATCCCTTCAGCCATTCTTCACTAGGAAAAGTTGCAGCCATACTCCTGCCTCCAGAAAATTTTAATAGCCAATTGTACCATTACGAAATATGTGATAAACATCCTTGCACAAATGGAAAAAATGGTCTATGCTTAATGCACGGGCTGGCATCCAGCCCGTGGCAATTAATAAATTGCCAAAAATTTTTTATATCTCTTGGAGGAGATTATGAAAAAACTTTTGACCTTGGCCAGCCTGCTTGTTGTGGCCTCCCTCGTACTTGCTGCCTGTGGTGGCGGAGCTGCAGGCGGTTCCGACTTGCTCGGTGCAATTCAGGAACGTGGATACATCCTCGTCTCCACCGACCCGAACTATGCACCTCAATCATTCCTCAGCACCGAAGCTCGCGCAACGGAAACAAAGTGCCCTGCTGACGCATTGACTGCTGTGGAAATGGACGGTTTTGATGCCGATGTAGCCAAGGAAATTGGCACACGCCTCGGTGTGGAGACCTGTTTCGCCACCCCAGATTGGGACATGGTCACGGCAGGGAGTTGGTCCAACAAGTGGGATATTAGCGTGGGCTCAATGACGATTAAACCTCCCCGCCCCGATACCTTTTTCTTCACTACTCCCTACTATGCTCCAAGCGGAGTTGTGGGTGTGCCTGCTGATTCTACATTGACGTCAGTCGAAGAATTAGCTGGACAAACCGTTTGTGTTGCCACCGCAACTACATATTTAGATTGGGTAAACGGCGCCCTCGATCTTAATCCTGATGATATTTTCGCACAGGCCCCCGCCGGTATTACGGTTGTTGAGTTACCGACCGACCAGGAATGCCCGCAAGCCCTTGAGGCTGGCCGCGAAGACTTCGTCGCCTATGTGACGTCAAAAACTGTCGTGGATGCGAACATTGCGGCAGGCATGGCAGTAAAACAACTCGGCGATGCCCTGTTCCTCGAAAAGAACGCAGTTGCATTCGATAAGGCATCCAGCCTCGATTCAGCAAGTGCAGTCGAAGCCATAGACAATATCGTCAAGGAAATGCATGGTGATGGTACATTGAGTGAATTGTCGATCAAATGGTTCGGTACAGACCTAACCCAGGGGCTCGTCCAATAAATTTCCACTAAAATAAAGGGAAACGGCCTTGGGCCGTTTCCCTTTATTTATTTCAAAAGGGAGTTCAGGATGAACATGTTTTCTTCAGCACAAAATCCGCCCAAATCTCAAGCTGAACTAATCTACGAGGCTCAAACTCGCAAAGAACGTCAATTTCGCTCCCATGTTGCTATTTCGTGGTTCATCCTACTTTTCATTCTGATCGTTCTGTTCAGTGGACAGAACATAACTATCGGGTCCAAAACTTTCAGCGCGATACAACTTAATACTGAATTCATTAGAAAGAACCTGCCTTTTATTGCGGGTGGATTGGGAGAAACGATCAAGATTTCCCTGATGTCCATAATGCTCGCAATTTTCCTTGCCTTGCTTGCAGCACTTGGAAGGCTTTCCACATTTCCACCCATCTATGCTCTCAGCACTTTTTATGTTTCGCTTATTCGTGGAACCCCACTTTATTTACAAATTTTCTTTTTCTTCCTTGCCTTACCGCAATTAGGTGTCGTTCTTTCGGGGCTCTTGTCCGGGGTGCTTGCCCTGGGTCTAAACTACGGGGCCTATATGTCTGAGATTTTCCGTGCAGGGTTAAGCTCGGTAGGGAAGGGCCAGCGCGAAGCCGCGATGGCAATTGGCATGACACCCAGCCAAACGATGCGGCGCGTGATCCTTCCACAAGCCTTACGCTTTGCCATACCACCAACAGGCAATGAATTCATTGCCATGACCAAAGATTCTGCGCTTGTCTCGGCTACCGGGTTCGCCCATGAATTAATGTGGCGCGCCACCAGGGTCGGTCGTGCAGAGTCAAATAATTTGGAAGCACTGATCATGGCGGCCATGTTTTACTGGATCATGACCATGATCCTCTCCTACCTGCAGGGCATTCTTGAAAGCCGCCTTTCCAAGGGGGACCGCTAGCATGGATAAAACACCAGGATTCGCGCCCATGCCCATAGTAAAAATAACTGATCTCGATAAATATTTCGGACGTCTGCACGTGCTGAAAAATATCAGCCTGGATGTGCCCGAAAGAGAGGTGGTCTGCCTAATTGGCCGCAGTGGATCAGGCAAAAGCACCTTATTGCGTTGCATTAATTTTCTTGAAGAACCTTCTCACGGAACCATTGAAGTTGATGGTATCAGAGTGGAAGGCGGCGAAAAAGGAAAGCATCACCGTCAATTGGTTCATGATGTCCGCTTGAAAACAGGTATGGTCTTTCAGGAATTCAATCTCTTCCCGCACATGACCGTGTTGGAAAACGTGATCGAGGGCCCGGTTATCGTAAAAGGCATGGATCGTCAAAAAGCCATTGCGCTCGCCGAGGAAAACCTAGATCGTGTTGGGTTGATATTCAAAAAAGATGAGTATCCCAACCGCCTCTCCGGCGGACAAAAACAACGTGTTGCCATCGCCCGTGCTCTCACTATGGAGCCGAGGGTTATGCTCTTTGACGAACCAACATCCGCGCTTGACCCTGAATTGATCGGCGAAGTATTAAACGTAATGAAAAAAGTTGCCATGGAAGGCATGACCATGATCGTAGTCACACACGAAATGGGTTTTGCCCGCGAAGTGGCAGACCGTGTTCTCGTAATGGCAGAAGGCGAATTAGTTGAAGACGGCAAACCGGAGCAAATCTTCAACGCCCCGAAAGACCCACGTACAGAGGCCCTCATCGTTCGTTATCGTACTGGCGGTAATTAATGGTTGTCGCCATCACCCGCAAGGTCAGTCCGCGCTTCAATGAGTGTGAGATCACTCACATTGACCGCACCCCAATTGACATCAACATTGCCCGCGCTCAACACCACGAATACATCCAGGCGCTTTCAAAGATTGGATGTCAGGTAATTGAATTACCGGAAGAAGCGGATTTACCCGACTCAGTCTTCGTAGAGGATACAGCTTTCATTTTGCCAGAAGTGGCGGTCATTACGCGGCCCGGAGCTGATTCTCGCAAACCTGAAACGGAATCCATCATCCGGGCCTTATCTCCCTATCGTCCACTGGCACACGTTTCTGCACCTGCCACAGTAGATGGTGGCGACGTGCTTGTGCTCGGAAAAAACATCTACATCGGTTTATCCACTCGTAGTACACCAGAGGCTGTCAACCAGTTACAAAACCTCTTGGATAATTATGGCTACAAAGTGACCGGCGTTGAATTAACCGACTGTCTGCATCTAAAAACGGCTGTCACTCGTGTGGATGACAAGACTTTGCTTATCAACAAAAACTGGGTCAACCCTTCACATTTTAAAGGTTACGATTTGATCGAGGTTGATCCATCCGAACCGTTTGCAGCCAACTGCCTGCCTGTGAAAGACATTATCATCTTCCCCACAACATTTCCAAAAACGCAGGAAAAACTTGAACAAAAAGGCTTCAAACTTGCAACCGTCAACGTTGATGAACTGGCAAAAGCAGAGGGAGCGGTTACTTGTTGCAGTTTAATTATAGAATGAGCAGGGGCTTGGGCAATGCGTCAGTGCAGAAACAATTTGAAAGTCGGGCATGAAGCGGAAAATAAAAATCCCCGAAATATTATTTACGGGGATTTCTTGTGCGCTGGAGAGGACTTGAACCTCCACGCCTTACGGCACACGCACCTCAAGCGTGCCTGTCTGCCAATTCCAGCACCAGCGCAAGAACAGGGCGTATTATAATCGGCTTGCTTTTCTTGTCAAGAACATAATACTACAGGAGAAATTACATGGCTCGAATCGCCGTAGATGCAATGGGTAGCGATACTTTTCCTACACCTGATGTAGAAGGTGCAGTTCTTGCAGCACGAGAATATGGAGTGGAAATCATTTTGGTTGGCGATGAAGCGCTGATTAAACCCCTGCTTGAATCCCAAAATACAAGCGGACTGAAGTTACGCATTGTCCATGCGCCAGAAATGCTGACCATGGAAGATAAAGGTGAAAACCTTGTCCTGAAAGCAAGAAGCAAGGATGCAAAGACTTCCATGGCGGTTGGCATTGACCTTGTCAAAAATGGTGAGGCCGACGCCTTCGTCAGCGCAGGGAACACAGGCGCAGGCATGGTGACAGCATTATTCAGGCTGGGACGCATTCGCGGCGTAGACCGCCCTGCCCTTGCACCGATCTTCCCTACCGCCACTGGAACTTGTGTGGTTCTTGATATTGGGGCAAACCCGGATTGCAAACCAGAGAATCTTTTACAGTTCGGCATCCTGGGAAGCATTTATGCCGAAAAAGTACGCGGCGTGAAAAGTCCCAAGGTGGGCCTGATATCCAACGCAGAAGAGGAAGGCAAAGGCAATGAGTTAGTGAAGGCCGCCTCCCCATTATTCAAAGCCTCCAAATTAAATTATTACGGTAACGTGGAAGGCAAAGAGGTGATCGGCGGAAAAGTGGATGTAGCTGTTACAGACGGCTTTACAGGAAACGTTATGCTCAAGTCTTCCGAGGCAGTCGCCAAACTGATCACGGATAAAATCCGCGAGATCATAAAGAATGGAAGCATTGTCACCAAGATCGGCGGTTTCCTGGTAAAACCAGCGCTCGGCGAGATCAAAAAATTACTTAACCCCAGTGAACAGGGCGCAGCCCCCATGCTGGGCGTCAACGGGCTCGTATTTATCGGCCATGGACGTTCAGATGCGTTTGCCATCAAGAACGCTGTCCGAGTGGCAAAACATGCCGTAGATGTAAAAGTATTAGACGCAATGAAATCTGCAATTGAAGAGAGTTTACGGAGTGCCGCATAAATACCTAAACCGGAATTATGTTTTTGCTCATAATTTCTTCTAACAGGTTTAGAAATCTATAGATAAGCGGCAAAAAACTAAATGAAAATAATTAAAAACGAAAAACTCATCAAACGAAATGGCATCATCGGCCAATGGACAAGTATTGGAGCCTTGATCATACTC
>NZ_JBXMTI010000065.1:0-15648 GCF_057083605.1 Candidatus Villigracilis sp.
TCAACATCGAGCCAGATAATCGGATAAGGTATATTCCTAAATAACATTTTTGCTAGATCCTCCCCATATCTTATTATTTGTTCAGGGTTGGGGAATCGCTCGCTCAAATCCAGCGCATACAATCTCACAAGTTTTTCTCTTGCCGTTTCGCCCGTTACTGTAATCATTTGTTGCATAATTTCATATTTAACTCCCCCGTCCCAGTTTATTGCCCAACCTGAAGGTCTCGTGAGAGCTAATGCTCTATCTACGGCATCCTTTGCTTCCTCTATATGACCCATTTCAAACAATCGAGTACTCGCCTTGAGAAGCACACTACTGAGATACGTTTCTCGGGTGTAATCCTTAATACGACCTTCCGCGAGTTCACAAACCTTCCATACCTCGTCTCGGGAAGACGAATTGATGACAAGATGAATTGCTAGTTTATGCCATTCGAAATAACTTGTTCGTTGCCTATCTTCACGTTCAAGGTAGTCCTTTAGATCTTCAGCATTGGAAACCAATTTATAAGTCTCTTCCAGACTCAGTTTCTCGCTGGTCTGTAAGTAGAGGCTATGATCTAAAGTGCTTTCATAATTATCGGAATGCCTTTGAAAACCGGCTTCGCTAATATTTAAAGAATTCGGGAGAATACCAGCAGCGGTTATACCCTCAACGACATCGTTAATCCAGCTAAATCTCTGATTAGCGAGCACATAAATTTCAATTTGATTTACCAATTGTTGGGCCAATTCAAGAGTCGCAGTTTTCCCAAGAACAGAATTAGTAACAACAATGAATTGCTTTATTAATGCCGAGGGAGAATCTCTCTCAAATGGCAAGATAAGATTTTGGATTATTTGGAATACTTCCATGATAGGCGGATTTTCTAAATCTAAGGCAGCCAACAGTAAATGACATAATCCATCCGTATGCTTAATTGACTTTTGTTCCAATAGTTGTTTGAAAATCAATACTGCTTTTTGAGGATCCAAATCAAAAATAGCCTGCAAACAAACATGAAGCGCATCATCTGTTCCAGGCGCATTGTTTTCAACGCTAATAACTTGGTTTATAAAGTTCTGAATTTGGTCTAGCGAATTCGACCTCATCTGCAAGTTTGTATTGCGAAGCCACCTAGCCCATCGAATTAATTGATAATCTTCGTCGTGGTAAATCCCTCTGGCAGTTTTAATTAGGCGATCCAGGGTTAACAAAGCAAGTTGATGTTCCCCTATTCTTAACCAAGCATTTGCCTGTTTTTCACATTCTTTGACACGGCTGAATACATCCAAATCTTGCAACATAATTGTTTCGATAGATTGCAGCTGGAATTTGGCCCACTTATAATCACTCAAATATTCTACAAGAGTCACGATAGTCTCACGCAGAATATCTGCCCACCAAACCGAGGGCATATTTTTCCAACGGACACTGAATTCCTGCTGCACTACACGTAATGTTTCATGTCCATATTTGGCCGCGCAAGCTACAATGCATTTTGAGATTTCCGTTTTTACCCCTTCAGTTTCGAGACGAAAAGTTGCTGTTTGGGATGTCCAGCCCAATTCAATCAGATCAAAGATCCATTTCGTTTTATTGAGAAACACGCTTGAATCATCTTCATGAAGAAGTTCACCATTAGCCCATAATTTTCCCAAGCTAAATGCAATTAACGCGAGCTGCCTTCTAGCTAATTTTGTCTCATCATCTTCATAATCTCCAAAAACTGTTTGAGCTTCTGATTCTTGGAGAAGATCTTCAGGATTGAGTAGGTCCTCAAGAATGAACTTCAAGCGGGCGTACCGAAAATGCAAAAGAAACAATTTTGGTGAGTTATCTGTGCTGGCAACCTCTCTATCACTTAATGGCGGTATCGTTGTTTTGGCTAACCATGTTTTTGCAGTGCTCACAACATCTTTGGTACCAAGAAAATAGGCAGATTCGGCAACCGACAAAAGATTTGATGTTTGATGGCGTCCTGTGCCAAAAGAAAGAGGTTCAGTAATTTCAAGAAGTTCCTGAAACAAACTCTTAGCACGATCGCTCTTGTCGATTCTACGCAAATGTTCGATTGTTCGAAGTAACATGTAATAACGAAGCTCATAATCTCGTTTCTCATCTAGAGCTCTATAGAAATCTGTCCAGCCACTCCAGTCTTCCCGTTTGCAACAACTTAATGCTCCAATGTACAGTAGCCAATTCTGTAGGCTCAGACTCGCCTGTAATAAATTTTTATCATCATCATTCCAGGCTGGTTCCTTTTGAATACGTCGGATAGTATTAATTGTTTCAACAGAGCCCCGAATTAAACTTGCACTTTCTACCCATTCCGAAAGTAAGTTATGCAAATTTTGTGGCTGATCATGACCTCCAGTGATCGGACGTCCAGAAAGATATTCTAATGGTTCAGCCAATTCGAATGTACGAATTGCCTCTCGCTTTAAACCGACCATATATAGCTGTCTGGCGAAAGACAGGGCTGCCCGATCTTCCAATCTCAGCCTTGTCCCATCTCTTGCATAGTCTATTGCTAATTCACTTTTTCCCGCCTCGATTAGGAGATGTGGAAGCTGAGTGTTTTTTAATGCATCTGAGCGTTGCTGCAAAGAAGCGCCGCTCAATGTGTAACGCATAAGAGCAACCGCATCCAATAGCTCGCCTGCTGATTTAGTGGCGAGTCTTACGTCGGTCTCAATTGCATCGATTGGACGAAATGCTTCAACTTGTGACCTGAACCACGCGTATTGTGCAATATCAATGACACGCTTGTGATCGCCAGCCTTGTAATAATGGTAAAGAGTCTCCCACTTGTACGGGACCTCCGACTTTTCGTACAATTGGGCAAGTTTGAGGTGGAATTCTTGGTCAATCTGTGCAGAGCTTCGACCGGGCAAATTATCCGCTGTCTTGGCTTCGAGGAATATTCGGAAACTATTGTGGAAAAACTCCCATCGTCTTAAGCTATCACTCGAAAAATATTGGCCAAAGATCCCTCGTAATTTCATCAGTAACGGCTTTTGCGCCCATTTTGCAACCCAGTCGATTGGAATGGGACCTCGGATTCTAGCCAACAAACCCAAAAATTCTGCCAGTTCCAGATCATTTTCAATCTTCTTCCAATGGGCAAAATATTGATCTTCAATGTTCCCCCTATAAGCTGTGGCTCCCTCAAGTATTTCTGCATAATCATCCGGAGATTCGGATTGAAAAAGGGAGTTCAGGAGATAAATTAAGGATAATGGATGACCGCCAACAATTTGATAGATTTTTTGATCAAAGTCGTTTGAGATTTCAGGCAATGTTTGATGGGCAATTTCGAAAACATTCTGTGGAGATAGCTTGCCCATCCAAATCACTCGTTCATTTTGGGAAAGTATGTTTTGAACACCTACAGGTAAATTGGGTAATTCTCTTGTTTGACTACCTAGAACTATATATACACCTGCTGGAATAGCACTTGATAATGGCAGATCTTCTATTAACGATCGACCAGGGTGTTGCTCGCGCGCGATGTGGTCCAATCCATCGACCAAGATAATAGTTTTCGTATTACTGTTCTCATAATCTTTACCTAATAAGGCAAGCTGTTGATAAAAAAATTCGTTTAATGCTATTCTGTCTGTTGGGTCAGGGCGATCTTCATGGCTATTTCTTAATCTCTGAATTTGTAATGTGGTATCGTGAAAAAAATTGATGGATTCCCCACGCAAAACCGAGGGGTCTTGTGCGTCAGGGACATACGCATAATATCGAATTGACCTAATCGGTAGCGTTCGAAGTGTTTGAGTTAAAAAGGTAGATTTTCCTGATCCAGGCGGACCCAAAACACCAATATAGCCTCCGGATAACCTTTCCAATTTGTCTTGGAATTCAGCGACTGTCTCTTGTATTGGCCTGTATAAATATCTTGGCGCCTCAAATTCGTGTTTGTTTCGTAGTTCGTATTTACGTTTCTGTTTCTCAAGTTCTTCCTGTGAAGGCGGGTTAATGTTTATATTAACTTCTTGATTTTCAATAAAATTTCCGTTATTTACTTGAATAATGCGATTATTATCTCCGGTAGGAATAATTGGAGAGCCACCAGAGACAGTAATGCCGGCTGACTTAGCATTATCCTTCTTGTTTACGATATAGGCACTAATCCATACGACAAAATCAATGAGTGTAGTTGCCCACTTGAGTATTTGTTGTCCCAACCCATCGGGTTCAGTTGATGTTAATGAATCAAGCCAGAATGTGATAGTGGCCAGCAACAACGCGCTTCCAAGTAGTATTAATGTTAGAAAGATGGGTTTTCGGTGCATTGGATACGTTTTTACTACGACATAGGTTTCAAAGCCGGCTGATACTGTGGTGCCGCTGTCAATAAATTGTATTAGAACAAAGATGTAATAACTAGAAAAAATGTTCGCCTTTAGTATATCAAAAAGTATAGATTCAAGGGCTTTCAGCAAAGAAGCCCCAACATTCTCAATAGATCTGCCTAGGTAGAAGGATGACAATCTAATATTAGGGACAGCTCGGCTGCCCAGCATTTACAAAGCCGCTCCGTTCTTCCCAGAAACAGTGTATGCTCTTTTCCTATTCAAGGGTTAATGCGCTATCCGACCGAATCGCAGTATACAAGCACTTGCATAATCCCATTGAGTCCACTTCCAAAATTGCCCTTGACATTTGAATTTGAAGCACCAATTGGACCGACGCTGTGGTGCCGATTTGCCCAAACAAGTAATCTCATTCCACCGTTGGAATTAAGAGTTGTAGTGGTATTTTGCAGTGAAAAGAAAAAGTGCAAAAACGTAAAAGATAAACAGGAACATAGTCTTTTTGCGCAACAGAATGACCTTTTTCAATGCAAAGCGAGTAGTTACGACTATTCCAGCCGGATGGGGCGCTTACGGACTACGGGATTGCACTCCAGCCAGCACTCAAGGCTTATAGGAGGATCAGAGAAGTTGAGCCGGGGCATAACGTACTTCTCCCCCTCCCCTTCAAGTGGTAGCCGGCGTGGATGGGATCCCCAAGATAGGTATTCATACGTTCCTCGTTCCACCGGCCGCCATCGGCAAGGGGAAGGCATACGAGCGCGACCTCGAGCAGCTCACTAATGCGAGCACCAGCGTTCCGGAGAGAAAAAAGTTGCTTGATGGTCTGACGCGAGGCAGCATCAATCAGGATGCGTTTATCCCCGCCCATCCTGTACGGATGCAAAATCCTACAATCTGGTTGGCGCTTTTTCTTTACCCTTATTTTTGTTTTGGTCATCTCAAGTGTCTCGCGAGATTTTGTAACCGTTCAATCAGGTCTTGACAAGGTCATTTATCATCATGCTTAAGTTTCTTTACTGATCGATTTCTTTGATTCATCGCACCGAAACAACTTTTTCCGCCCTTAAGAAGGGTTCACCACGTTCGACATCCATCTCCATTACACCTGTGACTAATAATGGCATTGTTGAATCAAACAGGGATCTGGCAACGCGATAAACATCTGGAAACAGAATCGCATCCAGCGTTCCATGGAGATCTTCCAGGGTCAGGAACAACATCGATTCGCCTTTTGCCGTTCGGCTGCGATGGGAAGTCTGCCTAACACCCGCAACCGTCACCCTGCGCCCGATCCTTGCGATTGCATCCAGGGTAGAGATCGCACCTGTTCCTTTGATTTTCTCTGACACCAATTCAAGAGGGTGAGCATCCAGACTGATACCTAGAATCTCCACCTGTGCGTTTACCCTTTGTTGGAGGGTCCAGTCTTCCTCTCCCGGATCCGTCCATTCAAATAGACTCATCTGATTTTGTTGCCATCCACCGTTCTGCAGTCGCTTCAGGATGGACGGAATTGTTCCCAGCCCGCTAAGCGCGCCTGCCACGGTCAAAGTCCTGGCTTCCTGCGCGCGTGGATCAACACGCGTTAGGAAATCCTCCAGGGAAGTAAAAGGTCGAAGGTGGATGATGCGTTGGATCGTCTGCCTGGTCAATTCCTTGACCTGGTCCAATCCCATAAAGAGCACGTGTTCCTGCGAGTCATCCACCTTCTTGACCGAAAAGTTATTCATTGAATGATTGATATGCGGTGGACGAACACTCAAGTCCATTCTTCTTGCTTCACTAAGATAGACACGCTGGCTGTAGTATCCACCCCAGTTGGCAAGCACTGCCGCCATGAATTCTGCCGGGAAATAGGATTTGCACCATGCAGAGCGCCAGGCCACTTTTGCATAGGAGGCGGCATGAGCCTTGGGGAAGCCGTAGCCAGCAAATGCTGCCATCATTTCCCAGATCCTTTCCGCCGTTTCAGATGGCACCCCGTTTCTTTCCTGTGCCTGGTCCATAAATTTTCGTTTCAAATCCTGCATGCGTTTGCCGGGATCAAAATGGCTCATCGCGCGCCGCAGCAGGTCCGCCTCTGCTAGATCGAATCCCGCGATCTCATGCGCGATCCGTAATACCTGCTCCTGATACAGGATCACACCAAACGTTTCATCCAGCAATGGTGCAAGAGCAGGATGAATGTGTTTTACTTTTTCATCGCCTTTGAAACGGCGCACAAATGCATCCTTCAATCCGCCACTGAGCGGTCCAGGGCGATAGAGAGCCAATGCAGCCATGATGTCGTCTTCACTGCGCGCATGGATCTCGCGCAATGTGGCACGCATTCCTGGACTCTCGATCTGGAAGCAGCCAATGGTTTCGCCCTTCTCGATCCGTTGAGCGGTTGCTGGATCATCCGCAGGTGTAGAGTCCAGAACGGCTAATGCATCGGTAAATTGATCCCTTTGGCTTGCGTGTACAAACTCGGCAACATCTCCAAGTACGGTCAGGCCGCGAATACCCAACAAATCGATCTTCACCAAGCCTAATGCCTCGACGGCATCAAGGTCCAGCTGGGTAATGACCACTCCCTTGCCACCCGAGCGCATCACCGGAACGAGATCGGTCAGCGCGCCCGGGGCAACGATGATCCCTCCTGGATGCATGGAAAGATGGCGCGGTAGTTTCAGAATAGCTTCGGCTTCGTCAAAGATGGTTTGATAGGTTTGAGATGGATAGGCTGTGCGTAGTGCCCCAAATGGAGAGGCAGATTTGCCATCGGCTGAAGTTTCAAAACGTGCCCAGAATGCATGCGGCAGCTGGTTGGACAACTCGCGAACCTTGGAGAGTTCCAGTCCATGTGCCTTGGCCACATCACTCAGTGCCGAGCGGGGACGATAGCGATTGATCGTTCCCACCATGGCCACACGCTCTGCACCATATGTATCAAAGACATGCTGGATCACTGAATCCCTTCGGCGTGAACATAAATCCATATCAATATCTGGAGGGGTAGTGCGCGCAGGATTCAGAAAGCGTTCGAAGTAAAGGTTCAAACGCAAGGGATCTGGGCTGGTGATCTCAAGACAGTGGGCAACAAGAGATGAAGCCGCTGAGCCGCGTGAAGAGTATGGAACTCCAGTCTGTCTGGCAAATCGTAGTACATCCTCCACAATGAGAAAAACTGGTTCAAAGCCCATTTTGGAGATGATTTCCAGTTCATGATCCAACCGCTGCTGGATGGCTGGCGTGATTTCCCCGTATATCTTCGCTGCGCCTTGAGTGGCTTTGTCACGCAGGTGTTGCGCAGCACTGACTCCCTCGGGCAATGGAACAGTTGGCATATGTGAACTGCCGATCGGCAGATCGAACTTGCAACGTTCGGCAATCTCAAGAGTCGAAGCCAGTGCTTCAGGGTAATCTTTGAAGCGTGTTTCAATTTCCTGTGCACTTATGAAGTATGAATCAGGTGGTGCGACTGCCTCCTTCGGGAGTGTGGTGATGGTTTGATTCAGACGAACTGCGGCAAGCGTTCGCTGAAGGATGGCTTGATTAGGAGTCAAATAATAAACAGGATGAGTTACTACGGAGGGCAGTGAAAGTGTATGTGCAAGTTCTGAAAGAGAATTTGCCTCGCCTGGATTCTGAATACTTACATACAGGCGATCTTGAAAGACATCCCTAAGTCGCTGTGGCTGACTGCTTAATGCAACCAGGTCTTTGGAGTAGGAAGCGAGTACAGCCAGAGAGCATGGAGCTTCTGGATCATCTCGAAGTGCAATGGCGCTGCTCAGCCTGCAAAGATTGGACCAACCCTCAAGGCTCGTCGCCAGGAGGCTTACTGGGCCCTCATTGAGATTAATTTCCAAACCAATAATGGGTCGGATGCTGGCTGCTTTACAAGCCGCGGCAAATTCAATTACGCCTGTCAGCAGGTTGTGATCAGTGAGTCCCAGAGCAGACATGCCATCGGCTCGGGCTGCTTGCACCAAATCGGAGGGCGTCATCAACCCTTCCTGCAGGGAGAAGGCGCTATGCGTGGTGAGATGAATGTACATCAGCTTGATTGTAAACTGTCTTTACACGATATCCCCTTTTTTCTGGCTGTTTGAATTCTATCCCCAGTTTTACTCTA
This sequence comes from Candidatus Villigracilis sp., assembly GCF_057083605.1. NCBI lineage: Bacteria > Bacillati > Chloroflexota > Anaerolineae > Anaerolineales > Candidatus Villigracilaceae > Candidatus Villigracilis > Candidatus Villigracilis sp. The sequence continues at coordinate 8,434 of NZ_JBXMTI010000065.1, forward strand.
ATTGTAGAGTAATTCTGTCACACAAGAGCAGATATGTTAAGCAATTTCGGGGCAGAAGAACAAGGAATCCTCAGAAGCTTACGATGCATCACGACAGATCTTTGCGCAGGTCCGCAACGAGTACTCCTCATAATCCAGAGTAGCCAGGCCGCTTTAGGGTTTCAGTGATTTATTCTCTAAAAAAGCATCACCGATTTACGGGAGATCTAACTGCCAATCCATCACTTTGTAATATGTGGGTGTAGATCATAGTGGTCTTTACATCCTTGTGGCCGACGACTCGTCCAGTCTCGTCTTATCCGGTTGAGAGTTCTGAATGTTGGGTAGGGATGGTGCAGCTTTTTCTGACATTATATATCCTCCATTGTGTATGTTAAAATGAATGCAATTCCTCAGCTGATTTTAACCTAGCACCACCTAATGCCTATTTTGTTTTAGGCGTTTAGGCCGCTGGTAATCTATAGCCCCTTAGATGGTAAAACGGCGGCTGAACACCTCGTTGGGCCGCTGTGATGGAAGAGAAGGAGTTGTTTACGTGAGCGAGATCGGTTCAGCGCTCCGCATTGGACGACGCGTTGTCGTTACTGGAATGGCTGGTGCGGGCAAGAGCACATTTGCACAACAGCTATCGGCGAAGACCAGCCTTCCGGTGATTCATCTGGACGTCCACTTCTGGAAACCGGGCTGGGTGGAGCCGTCGGATACGGAGTGGCGTGATGTACAGTCCACGTTGCTCGCTGGCGAGGAGTGGATTGCCGATGGTAACTATCACGAGACGCTGGATCTACGACTCGAGCGAGCGGATACGGTCGTGTACCTCGACACGCCATGGTGGCTTTGCGCAGCGCGAGCATTCGTGCGTGGGTTACGTCGTCCGGAGGGTACCCAGTTGCCTGACGGCTGCGAGGATACGGGATGGCGACGGTTGCGTGATGAATGGTGGTTGATGTGGCGCGTCTGGTTGGGGCGGACGTCTGAGCGCGAGCGAGAGCTGGCGATCGTGGCGCGGCATGGAAGCCATGCGGCGTTGCACGTTTTACGTTCCAAACGTGCCGTCCGACAGTTTCTTGACCACATCTAGCTGTTCCTACGGAGACTCATTCCATCCCACTCGCGATCTGTATGCACTTCGATGGGGCTTGGATAATGGCGATCCAACAAACCGATGACATATTGCTGCCGGTAATGGAGTGACAACACACCTTTTGGCACGCACTTCCCAAGCCGCGGCCCAACACAGCGTGCAGCGTGCACCCGACTTGGGGTAGGCCGCGCGTTTTTTGAGCATGTTTCTGGCTTTGGCGGAATCCCGTTTCGAGAGCGACTCCACCCTCCCACCCCAAGCGGGTACCGATTACTGCACCTGTCAAGTGCTGAGATAGATCCTTTATGATCGAGTTGCACAGGGCTAAAAATAAAATCTGCCGATCGGGCCTTTGCTCTTTGGGCAGATTTTTTGTTGCCTGAGACAACTACTTTCTTCTTCAGGGAATGCTTCGCCACCCCCGCCAGCCTGCCCTTCGTGTCGGGGTTCAATAATATCTTGTTTGTCGATCCAAATAACCGCTAGGCGGTCAAACCAAGGTCAGTCATGCGGGCCAGGACTTCATCCCGTGGTGCCAGCCTCCTCGGAATGTTCCTGCGCACAAAGCGTGTGATGTCGGTCTCAACACCCAACTTCATCAGGGCATACTTGGCGAACTGCTTGTACGTCAAGCCCATGCGGACGTCAGCGCTCAGGCTCCAAGAGAGCAAGAGCATTTTGTAGGCCAGGTCTTCTTCACTGGCATGGATGTCGGTCTCTTCCTTGCTCAGGACATGCCAGATGGCGATCAGGAGTTTGCGCGCGATCACCACGATCGCCTGATTCGGTTTACGCATGCGCTTCAAGTGCTTTTCGTATTCTTCCTTCCAAAAGGGCGACATCCGCACTGCCCGCCAGGCCGCTTCCACCATCGCCCAGCGCAATTCCCTGCGACCCTTTTTGGTGATCTTCTTTTCCTTGTGGGTCTTGCCGCTGTCATGCACTCCCGCACCGATGCCCGCGTAGCCAACTAACTTCTTTGCATTTTCAAAACGCGAAATATCTCCAATGGCAGACAGGATCGTCATCGCGACGACAAACCCCATCCCGGGCAGCTGCATGATCTGCAGAGCTTGTTTACCCCAGGTCGGACTGGTGCTTTGACGCTGGAGTTCTTCATCCACCGTCACCTTCAGCTTTTCGACTTCCTGCAGCAGTGACAATTCCTGGCGGATCTGCATCTTCTCGAGTGAGCTGATGTTTTGCTGCGCCTCCCACCAGAACTCGTTCACCAGTCCCTCTTCTGGCAGCAGCAGGTTGTGCTTGTGCATCAGACTCTGCAGACGATTACGGATCATACTGCTGGTCTTCACTAATCGATGGCGATACGACACAAAAGCCCGCAGCTCTCTCACCTTCACCGGTGGCACCCAGACTTCAGGGACAATCCCACCGACAAGCAGCTTCAACAATCGCTTGATATCTTCTTTGTCTGTCTTGACTCGAGCTCCTGCGATCTCTCCTACTTCTGCGGCATTGGCAACGAGAACCCGGCTCGCCAGGGGCGCCACAATGTCATAGGTCGTCCATACATTCGTGGTCGTTTCCAACACCACAATATCTCCTCTGCGAATGTTCTTCTTGGTCCATTCCGGGAACTTCTCGATACTTACCCGGCGCGGCGTGAGCACCCATTCCTTCTCCTCATTCCAGGCACCCACCAGGAGGTACTCCCGGTGAATATCCAGCGCCAGGTACCTTTCGTAACCTCTTGTATCTTGTCCTTTTTTCATGCTAGACTCCTTATGTGTTTGGGACGTGGATTTTAGGTTTGGAGCTGCAGGTACCGATACGGGTTTCTGGCATTCCTGTTGCCAGTCCCAGATTAGTTTCCGCCGGGTGTCCAAATAACGCAGCGAGCTTCGATCTCATTTACGATGAGATCGTTCTCATACCCGCGGGCGAACAACCCAAACGCTCACATCCCATTCGCGTTCCCGGCGATGAATCACCTTAAGGATACGCGGACGCCACGTCCCAAACAAGGACATTCTAATAACGCACACCGTTAGCCAATCAAGGCGCAAAACAAACTTCATCTAGTCTTTGGATAAAAAGCCGCCAGAAAAAGGCGGTTTCTTTGTTATCTCGGTTAGCGTCGGTCGAGGGACCACCCCCCTTAAGTGACACGTACAATAAAGTCATCGCTTCATCAAAGCCGCCACATCAAAGGAAAGCACATCAATAGAAACATGTTGAAACTTCTCTCCGAATTTCTACGCAGCCCCGGCGATTTCTTCCAGGATGAACGCAGGCAAAGGATCGTGATCATTTGCTTATTCAGTCTGCTTTTCGTATGCGTCTTGTTCTCCATGGTCAGGGGCGTAGCTCGCCGAAGGAACGCGCCTAGCGACCCGGATGCCACCCCTACGCCGGTGGCTCCGGCGCCAACACAAACCAAGTGGTGGGTAAGGCACGAGCCATCTGAAACGCCGACCAGTTTGATACCCAGCGGGCAAACCCCGATCGGCGGCACAGAGACGTTCGCAGTATCGAGCAAGTGCCCTGTATACGCCGCAGCTTTCCAACCGGGGACATTCGGCTACATTTCCCTTCACCCCCCATACGAAAACCTTGTCCGCTCCGGAGCGGGAAAGAATTACTCCACTGTTGGCTTCATCGAAATAGGTGGCTGGGTGAAGATCCTTGCGGAGCCGGTTTGCGCCGATAATGGATATGTGTGGCTGAATGTGCAATCGGCAGCCGGTTTAAGCAACTGGACCGCAGGAGGTCACAAGGCAGCTCAATGGGTAATTCCATGTCCTGACCCGAACAAAAAGTGCAGTAAAAAGAAGCCAATCGGATCGATCTCAGCAACACCTAATCCCAATAACAGCGGCAATAACAATGGCGATGGTGATGACAACAATCCAAATGCCTGCGTATCAGACAAGCTCGCCATTGGTCTTGATGCGCAGGTCAGTCCCAACGACTTGCTGGTTGTTCGCTCAGAACCATTTACAGGCAGCGTTCTCGGGCGTCTCGCGCCGCTAACAGTGATCAACATCATTGGTGGTCCAAAATGCGCCGGTGGGGTTGTGTGGTGGAAGGTTTGGGGGCCACAAACAGGATGGGCAGTAGAGAACAACTTGCGCGCATGTCCAAAAGAAGGGGAGTGCGATCCATGGAAGGATGGGCAATTACAGCATTAACAGTCTATATTTAGTAACAACATTTCAAACTCAAAAAGACCGGGCAACTGGTCTTTTTGATTAGGAAAAAAGGTAAAATCAAATCAAGGAAGTTGGAAATGCCAGAAGAGTCGCGCACACCAAAGGAAAGTCTGCCAGAATACAAGCAGTTTGCCGATCTCAAACCCAATTTCATCGGCATGCGCGAGGCAGCTAGGAAATACAAGGTGCCAGTCACAACATTACACACCTGGGTAAAAAAGGGTGCGATACTGATCGAGTCCAAACCTCAGAAATACAAACGCTTAGTGAACGAGGCAGATGTGGCATATTGCGCCTACGTGTATCACAGAACTGAAAAAGGCGAAAGCAAAAAAATCCGTAAGCATGTATTCAATGAGGACGGGACACCTTTCAAACCGAAATCACAAAATATGCTGGAACGGTAATCACTGTTATGATCCCCGCACACATCGCCGCATCTTTACAAAATCTTTTGGCAGCGCAGCAGGCATTAGAAAATGCCTTGCTCGATATTAGCGAATCAAATCGGCAGAGTGTTCAAAGCGCCATAGAGATCATCAAAAAAGAAATACTGATTCTTGCCGAGCAATATCCAATTCTCAGGGATTTCGTTGCTCTGCCGGGAATAAATATTATTCTGGCGATAAATCTCTTATTTCTGTTTCAGATTGAAAAAGCTAAGAGTCTCTCGTCGTTTTGGAAGTATTGCGGAGTGGACGTCTCCCCCACTCAGATCAAGTACAACTCAGAAGCTCACGGTCTATGCCTGGAACTCGCCGACTTTCTTTCCAGAGAAGGATCTGCATATTCTTCTATTTATAAGGCAGAGGCCGCAAATACATTTCCTGAAAGGGCAATGCTGGTGGTGGCCAGATCCATGCTTGCCCACATCCGATAATCAAAGATAGGGAAAATTGAGACTTGTTTTTGGTAGATAAGAATCTATTGGGTGAGAAGAAGTAAAAAAACAAGTCTCAATTTGAATAGATCTATTGAAGATAGAACAAGAAAAATAAGTGCGTACTGTATTGACTATACGCAATCATAGCGTGTCTGTAGACTCGCTCTGAATTTCGAGTTTTGCATCGCCGGCAGGATAGTTGGGATTAGTGGATTGGTTTAGGTTTATTGGCAAGTTCCAATTCTTTACGGCTTAATTTTGATCACACGCTCCAAGCATACTCAACAGGAGCTTCGCCTTTGTAATCTTCCAGGCATAGAGCTTAAATCATAACCGCGTCAAAACATCTATTCGGGGAACGGGTCGGATTTATCAGAATGGACGGCCTTTGACGCCAATGCGCAAAAGTAAGTTAAGTCGCAAAATGATATTTGGAGGCTAAAACCCCATTTCCCGTGCGTTCGGACAATACTTAGTTTTGTGTCCAGTTTTTCCGCATATCTGACAAGGCACAGGCGGCAAGGGCGGGTCGTTCCTGTGCCTATAATCATCCCACAACGAAACAATCGGGACATATATGAAGTGATAAAACCAATACCGGATTTTATGCATCATCGGCAATTTTACGTCTTAATAGCAGGAATTGCGCTCGCCCGCTTGTTGTAAAGCAGCTGTAGGTTTTTTGATCTAGGTAGTACATATAATAAGGTTGAACGCGATTTAGTGCTTTAGGCATGAAGCACGACCTCCCCAGAGTGATAACCTGGGGAGGATTGTTTTATACAGAAATCTGACCCACCTTCTATATGCCTGGAGGCATCTACAGAATGTTTCGACATCGCAAAATTTCTGTTTTTATAGTTATCTTCATTGTTGCTTTATTGGGTATAGGTGTGGCCATGAATCAGCGTTCACCTGTCCAGCCAGTTCTAAAATCAAATGTCGTTAGTACGCCTGCACAAGATGAATATACACAGGCTTTTATTGCGTATGTTTCTCAGTTGGAACAAGAAGGATTGGAAACTGTAAAAGAGATCCGAGTCGAGGGGAGCCAGCCGTTTATTTTCATTCTCAAACCACAAAAAAGCCAAGAATTAACGAATGAAGTTGTAAGCAGTACAACAGAGCTAGCACTTCGCACAGTGAGCGTATTTGAAAGTCGTGGCGGTCTGCGAAGTGACGACATCGACATAGCTTTTCATCGCCCCGCGGAGCAGAAAATTCTGCTCATTAAACGCGCCGATGTGCCCGAACTACTCAGCGCAGATGTTTACGGCGAAATGACGGTTTCTATTGATATGAGTTATTTCAGAAGCCTTATCAATTTGGCGGGACCAAGCAAGAATGGGCAACAGGATTATGCAAACGCGTGGTCAATTATCCAGGCCCTTTGTCTTGCATATGCCGGAGATTTTGAAGATAGCGATTCTGTATGCAATATTATCTCGGCCAACGCTGCAGCTGGTTGGGTAGGAATCGGGAAAGAACAAGCGGCAAAGATCATCAATGGCTATGGGTTGACAGATCTAGGGTACCTTGGCAACAAGGATTATCAGTATCGCTTTATCGATTTTGTTTATCAGGATTTTGTTCGATAATTGATAATTCTATAACAAATAATTTTCCTATCAAAAAGCTTCAAATACTACTTCGCCCCATTTGGGATACGGCAGTTGTCCAAAGTTTTTTGCGGACCAATCCGCAACGACAACGGCGCATGATTTGGGAACAGACATGAAAGCCATGCGCGCCGCACTTCTTACCCAGGATCGACCCAGAAAAACAAAAACCAGGTGAATGCCCAAGTATTCAGCGTAGGTCGCGGCCCTTTGCCAGCGATATACTGTCTTATCCAAGATAAGCTGCCGGGAGGACTTCCCACTTTCTACCTCCATCCAAAACAGAGTCTCTACACCATTCATTTCCCCCCAAGCTAAAGAGTCAGGATTAGCTTTCAATCCAGGAACTCCAACCTCATTCCATCCTGCGTATATAGTGGCATGAGGTAAAGCTTTCTTTAACCATGCTGGCCATTGTCGAGATCTTCGCCTATGTTCGCTATCCCGCAACTTATT
>NZ_JBXMTI010000066.1:0-12885 GCF_057083605.1 Candidatus Villigracilis sp.
GAGAGTCTGTCAAATGCTGTAGGAAGATTTCAGAATTGCAATCCTAAGAAATTGTCTGAAAAGTAGGGACACAGCGAGTCAATTCAAGATTTTGGCCGTAAATCGTTTCGCTGTGTCCCCACAAATCCATATCTAAAGTTAAGACTTCAGACAGTCTCTGAGTGAAAAAAGACTCTAGGGCCAAAGCTCTAGAGTCTTTTTATTTCACGTGTATAGCGTAGTAACGACTTCAGTCGTTCTTGCAGTAAACGACTGAAGTCGTTACTACGTTTTCATTGCGGCGCACCTTCAATGGGATAGCCTTTGGCGTACCACTCGCTTAACCCGCCTGTCATACTGGTTGCGTTATAGCCCGCTGCGAGCAGGATATCACGTCCCTGTTGGCTGCGGTTGCCAGAACGACATACTACCAGGATTTCCCGATCCTTTGGAACTTCGTTGATACGTGCCTGCAGTTGATCTAGCGGAATCAGCGTTGTGTTCGGCGCGTGGTATTCGTCCCATTCCTCCTGCGTGCGGACGTCCAAAACGTAAACGCCGCTTTGATACATTTGATAGGCTTCGTCCACGCTGACTTCGCTTGCGAGGGTTGTTGTGCTTCCTCCACTTGCTGATGCGATCAAATAGACCACAAAAGCAATAAACAGCACCATCGCCAATTGCAACGCAGGGCGGCGCAGGAAGGATGAAAGTCCGCTGCGGGTGTTGAGATTATTTCTTCTGTAATTTCTTCTTCGAGACATTCTGCCCTCACATGTATTTTGATTTTCGTCTTCTAGATGCAGGCTTCAAAAAAGCTCTTACATTGATCGTCATAATAAGATGTGAATGGTCGTAAATAAACCAAGTTGTCACCTTGTTATGGCATGTCTCCCTCCCGAAGGACATCGGGACGATGTGAAGGAGCGCTTTTCGCGACTGAAGGGTCTCGGTTGTCGTGGGCGAGACCTCACCACACTCATCCGCAACGCGGTGCATGTGTCGCTGTCGCTCAGGGTGACACAGTTTAGGAGGGTAGCAACTTAGGTTAAATAATCTAAAAAGATTTAACCGCAGTATCAAGGTCTGTGTGGATATCGAAGAACTCCTTCAATCCAACCACATCCAGTACCTGTTCAACCGAAGATTGTGGGCTGAGCAGTTTTACATGTTCACGCACGGGGCTATCCTGCTCCTGGTTGATCGCGCGAAAGGATGGCCTGCTGCCATCCTTTGATTGTACCGATTGCCCCGCAAAGATCTTCACCACTGCATGAAGCGACATCAAACCAGCGCTGCTCACATAAGGCACTTTACTTAAGTCGATCAGCAGGTTGCGCGCACCCTCATCGTAGGCTTCCTGTGCCTTGTTGATCACATCGGTATAGGTGGATGCATCGATATCGCCCATCAAATGTATCACTGTCACCGGGACATTGCCTTCCTGTTTAGAAAAAGAAATTTGCATGAGGTTCTCCTTTATCGTATCAAGGTGAGATTACCTGAAATTGAATTCCTCAAAGTGGATGTTCTCAGTGGGAACGCCCATTTCCAAAAATTTCTTTTCAAAGGCCTGTACCATTGGGAGCGGGCCGCACATGTAAACATGATGTCCGCGGATATCGCCGCCTGCATTCTTGACGATGTCATCCACGGTCAATGAGCCATCGGTGGATGAAAAACGGACGCGTGCATTCAAGCGCGGGTTCAGTTTTGCGGCTTCTTTAATTTCATCCGCAAAGACCGCTTCCTCGGGATGGCGAACAGTGTAGTAAAAATCTACATCGTGACCGAGATCAGTTTTCAGGTCCCGTATGAACGAGAGGAAGGGTGTCACACCGATGCCGCCCGCCACCCAAATCTGTTTTGAGCCGCCCGTCTTGTAATTGAACAGACCATAGGCTCCCTCTATAATGGCAGAAGTGCCTGCTTTTAAATTCGCGAACAAATGACGGGTGAAATCTCCGCTGGCTTTGATCGTCAAACGTAGAACATCTTCATGCGGTGCGCTGGAAATGGTGAAAGGATGCGATTCATTCAGTTTCTTTTCATCCAGGAACCTGACGAACAGGAATTGACCCGCATGTGCGTGTTTAATAGGCTCGCCATCTGCACGCAAAACCACTTCTGTGGTGGAGTTGTTTGGGTGGTTCACTGCCTCCACGGTGTATGGCACATACTTTTTAAAGAACCTGCCAAATATTTCCGTATACAGATAGGAACCGATGCCCAGGAAGACGAATATCTGATTCCAGTTGATGGCGATCTTGGTGGTGGGCGCATTGACCGTGACGGAGTGCAGGTAACCGAGTATGAAAAACAGGCCAATGTAGCGATGTAATTTTTTCCACTCGTTATAGTCATTCCCCGCGAGCTTGTTCAAAAACGGGATGCGCGGCGCAAGCGTGGGCAACACAATGGCTATGATCCCTAAAAATGCGATCATAGCCAGGTAATTGCCGAGGTGTAAATTCATAATGGATATGGGGACGGTCAGCAAGTGCACAAACATCAGAAGGAAGGCGCTGGTGGAGGTATGGCGATGCGTCATATACATCTTATCCAGGCCGCCGAAGTAAGGTTCCGCCCATTTTGGCCGCGTGGAGAGGAATAAGGAAAAAGACATTAACACGATCACCATCGAGCCGAGCGTCATGCCAAAGTGATAGCGCTCATAATTTTCCACGCCCTCGCGCTCAGGTGGAAAGACGAACCAGACTACAACGGTTAAGACCACCAGAAGAATAATGACCAGGTTTCCCAAATTTCGTTTCATTTTTGCAACCTCGATATATATGAATCAACAGCGATGCAGTTAACTGCATCGCTGTTGAAGAACTTTCTTCTAAAAAGATTCGAGCGCTTTTTGTTTATCGGTAAAAACTTCAAAGAACGCGGAGAAACCAACCATGTCCAACACGCTTACGATCTCCGGGCGCGGGTTAAGAAGTTTGACGTTCTTTTGCACACCCTCGTCGCGTGCCTTATCCATGGATTTTAGTGCGGTCCACCCGTGCTCGGGGTCGGGCAATGCTTCACCGCGCAATAGAAGTGCAATCGTGTGAAGCGAAACCAACCCAGCACTTGAGATATAAGTCAACTCGCTCATATCCAGGATGATATGCTTTGAACCCGCGTTAAAGACCTCCTGGGCTTTCATGATCAGATCCTGATAGGTCTGCCCATCCAATTGGCCTGCAAGCTTCAGAATGGTGATGTTCCCCTTTTCTTTTGAAACAGTAATTTGCATCGTAGGCTCCTCCTCCTATAGAGTGATACCCAATTATAAACCCGCTTTACGCTCCAACCGCGCCAGGCGGTGGTCAATTTCGTTCAACCAATGTTTACGGATGCATACGGGCAGGTCTGCCTTTTCAACTTCCTTGCGGGCTGATTTCGCCCATTTGATGGATTTCTTTACATCGCGCAATGTATGTTCGTAATATTTCGCCAGTTCAATATGAGCATAGATGTGACCTTTGTGCGCGGCCTCTTCCCACAAACGCAGGGCTTGGTCTATATCCCCACGCTTCTTTTGCAAAGTGGATAAACGCTTCACTGCCACGCCGAAATCTGCTTCCTCCAACCCAAGCTCGAGTCCACGCTCGAACAGACGGGCGGCTTCATCCCAATGGCCAAGGTCCTCATATAATTTGCCGAGCGCAATGAAATCGAGTCCGTGCTCCACGCGGCCATTGTATGGGTCGGCCAACAACTCGCTGACGTGACCCAGCAAAGCCGCCATCGCCACTACATCCATGGCATTGTGATAGAACACGCCACCTAAAGGACGGGCATCCCCAGTGCGCAGGTAATCAAAATAAAGCCAGGGGATTTCATAACCCGGTACTTCCTCCGATGCACGGGTGAAACCCAACACATGTTCTTCGAGATATTTCAAGGCACGCGAGGGAAGCCTATCTCGCCACAAGCGCCTTGCAAGTGGAAGCAGGTCAAGATGGGCATAGCCTTTGAAAGGGACAGGGATTCTGTGTAACGAATAACGAGTAACGAGCAGTGGTGCATCGAATGACTTTCCGTTGAAAGTCACCAATCCCTCACAGGGTGCGAGGAAGTTGATCAGCGCTTCGAGCATAGCGGGTTCTTCAGATGGGTCACGCAGGAAGAATTGTTGTAGTACGAATTTGTCATCCACAAAGCGCGCGGCGCCTACGAGGAAGGCGTACGTGCCGGTGCCGCCGGACATGCCCGATGTTTCGGTATCCAGAAATGCGAATTTGCTGATGGGCAATTCCGCCATGCGCGTGTCGTTTGCCCATTGTGAAATTAAGGAAAGAGGGAATGATGAGTAGGGGGATGTTTTCCCGTGCAGGTAATCTATGTCAAAGACCTGCTCGGTGACGAAGGCTTCGCCGCGAGGGGTAGGGAAATAGCTGCCAGTCACAACAGAGTCAATTGTGTGGCTCTCAACCTGGGGCGGAGGGGGAAGCGAACTGCCCGTCTTCACACCCAGGGATTTCAGTTTATCTGCAAGCGATGACATGCGTCTATTTTATCCCCAAATATCGCTCCATGTTTTAAAGCCTATTGGCGTGTGTATATAAAACATGTAAGGCAAACGCTCCTTGCGCCGAGGACGGCGCAAGATGTACTCACACGCCTGCCCTGGTGGGTGGCGCCAGGGAAACGCCGCCGTCCACAGGATGCTTCGCAAAGGACAGCGGCTTGAGCATCTAAAGTGCTTATATTACTTGATCGGTTTTGCGATGACGAATAATCTGCCCCAACTGAGGTTGCCATCTTTTGCGATGCAGGTTTGCAGGGTGAGGTGATAGTCGCCGCGATAAACTTTGTTGAATACTTCTTCAGCGGTAAAGGTGGTCTGTGTTGAAAGATCCACGAAACTGCTGTAGGGGCTGAGCGGGGTGAGGGCCTGATATTGCAAAATGCTTTCCACCAGGAAACTTTGAGTATGCCCGTCACCGTAAATAAGGGTGATGGTGTTGCCCGCTTTCAATTGTGAGAAAGTTGCGCCTGCCAGGTAGTTGTGTGCCAGCAGGCCGATGTTGCCGTAACTGGTGGCCATTTTGAATTGGGTTGTTACATAACTGAGAGTGGATACATACCCTGGTTTCCCACTTGGCTGTTGAAGAACAGTGTACGCCATAACGTTCTCAACATAAATGCCGCGCAGCGTATTGATGCTCCCATCTTTGACGGATTCAATGAAGTCCGACAGTACTGGAAGGGTGGTTGTATTTTCCTTTGCATATACCTGTGTGGGGAGCGCAAGTGCGCAGAGCAGGATTAGTAAAAATGCAAGGGAAACTTTTCGGTTCTTTAATTGTGCGTGCTGATTTCTGGATGCCATGAGAAACTCCTTCATCAGAGCATCCAGACCTTTCGCACAATTTATGTTGTGCTGAAGGTTGTGGAGGCTCGTTTTCGGTGGCTTGGCGGTCATGGCCGTTGGTTTGGCTTTAGACCCATAGCTTTGCGTCCCCGCCTTTCGACGGGTTTGCCGTTATCGATACGATCCACTTTTAATGTTCAGAAAACAAAACGGACCTGCTTGTCAGCCAGGTCCGCGGATGAAAACACAATACACTATGTGATTTTCGGCGGCCTGGCGATCATGATCGTGTTTCCACAACTTTAGACCCGTGGCTTTGCGTCTCTGCTTTTCAACAGGTTTGCCATTTTCGATTGCTTTCTTGCTTCAAATATAAGGGAAGGTTGGCAGGATCGTCATGGGTATTTTCCCTACTAACACCATATAAAACTGTAAACCTTACAGTTAGCTTTCTTGTTTGACATTCCATGCTACACTTGCGCGAATTCATTAATTAGAATTATTGGTTGGTATGAAACATAAACTTCCTATTTGGTTAAAACTTTTATACGGTTCTGGTGACTGGGGGATTGCCAGCATTGGCATGATGCGTTCGATCTTTTATGCCTTGTACCTCACGGACGTGGTCGGCATCGAACCACGGCTTGCCTCCCTTGGCGCACTCGTGGGAATCGTGTGGGACGCTGTCAATGACCCCATCATTGGCACTTTGAGTGATCGCATGAAATCAAAACTCGGACGCCGCCGCCCGTTCCTCTTGTGGTTTGCCTTTCCATTCGGCCTGAGCTTCGTGATGCTTTGGTCTGCGCCCAATTGGGACAGCCAGATCGGCCTGCTCATTTATGTGACTCTGGCCTTTATGATCTCGGATACATTGACCACCCTCGTGGCTGTACCGTATCTTTCCTTAACCCCCGAGCTGACTCAGGACTATGACGAGCGCACTTCGCTTTCAAGCTTTCGCACGGTCTTTCAATTATTGGCCGCTCTCACCGTTGTAATGACCGCGCCCATGATCGTGGATGCGGTCATCATTGGTGGCGGCTCGCAACAACAGGGATTTTTGCTAGCAGGTGCCGTTTTCGGCGCGGTAGGCTCGCTTCCACTTTTCTTCATTGGCTGGTTCGTGAAGGAACGTTTTGCATCCGTGGAACAGGAATCAATTCCTTTCAGAGAAACCTTGCGCCTGGCCTGGCAGAATGTGCCCTTCCGCTATGCGGCCGGCATTTACATGTTTAACTGGTCCGCAGTGGATATGGTAGTCATCAGCTTCCCATTCTTTTTATTATATTGGATAGCCCAGGGAGATTTGCTGGCAAAGATCACCATCTTTGGGTTTGACCTCGCGCTTGAGTCTGCCTTCTTTGGGGTGCTAATGCTGGTCTGTATTTTATTCGTGCCTTTCTGGTTATGGTTCGCAAGGAAATACAACAAGATACAGGCTTATATCGTTGGCATGTCTATATGGATCATCGTGCAGGCCATGATCTTCACCATTCAACCGGGCGAGGTCACCTATTTGCTGATCATCGCTGGGTTGGCAGGCATTGGCGTTTCTGCTGCGTACATTTTGCCTGATTCCATTTTGCCCGATGTGATCGAATGGGATGAACTCCGCACAGGCCGTAGGCAGGAGGGCATCTATTACGGCATCCGCACCCTGATCCGCAAGTTGACGGGCGCGGGGGTTATCTTTATTACTTTGCAGGTTCTGGGCTGGTCTGGCTATCAATCTCCACCCGCAGATGTGACTCAGTTCTCTCAGCCCAATTCGGCGCTTCTTTCAATTCGCTTGATGGTTTCCTTCATCAGTGTGGCGATTGTTATGGGTACAGTCATTCTCGCCTGGTCGTATCCGCTCTCACGCGAAAAATATACGCGGATTCAAAAATTGCTGAAAACAAAACGCGAAGAAGCAAAAGAAAGAGCGGAATAAAATTCTCCGCTCTTTCTTAACTGACAGTTGACTCTACAGCCTGAGGCTTTATATCATCGTCGGCTCTTCGTACTTCCCAAACACCTTCGTCATCACCCCAATGATCTCGCCCAATGTGCAATACGCATGGACGCATTCCATGATATACGGCATGGTGTTCTCTGTGCCTTCGCAGGCAATTCGTAATTTATCCAGAGTTTGACCAACTCGTCCGCTATCTCGCGTCTTGCGGAGTTCACTCAAGCGCGCCACCTGCCGACTGTAGCCATCCGGGTCCATCCTCAGGATCGGAATGGAAAGCGGTTTCTTTTCTGCGTAGGCGTTCACACCCACGATCTTGCGGATGCCCTTGTCAATCTCACGCTGATAGCGATACGCCGCGTCTGAAATTTCACCCTGGAAGAATCCCTTTTCAATGGCGGGAATCACGCCGCCTAATTCCTGAATGCGGGCGAAGTAATCATAGGCCTGTTGCTCGATGCGGTTGGTCTGTTCCTCCACGAAGAAGCTTCCACCCAGCGGATCGACCGTATTCGCCACACCAGATTCTTCAGCGATAATCTGCTGCGTGCGCAGGGCAATTGTTACGGAATGTTCCGATGGCAATGCCAAAGCTTCGTCCATTGAATTGGTATGCAAACTTTGAGTGCCACCTAAAACGGCAGCGAGCGCCTGAATTGCAACGCGCACTACGTTATTCTCAGGCTGTTGTGCAGTTAATGAAACGCCAGCCGTTTGTGTATGGAAACGCAGCAGCCACGAACGCGGATTCTTTGCCTTGAATGTCTCACGCATTTCATGCGCCCAAATGCGGCGGGCCGCGCGATATTTGGCTATCTCTTCGAAGAAATCATTATGAGCGTTGAAGAAGAAGGATAAACGCGGAGCGAAATCATCCACATCCATGCCGCGCGCAATTCCCCAGCGGACGTATTCAAGCCCATCCGCCAGTGTGAACGCTAATTCCTGCGCGGCCGTTGACCCCGCCTCGCGGATGTGATATCCGCTGATCGAGATCGTATTCCACTGCGGCACTTTCTGCGCGCCGAATTCCATCGTGTCGACAACGAGTCGCATGGACGGTTCGGGCGGGAAGATGAATTCCTTTTGCGCGATGAATTCCTTCAGAATATCGTTCTGGGTTGTGCCACGCAGTTGATCGAGACGCAGTCCCTGCTTTTCTGCGGCGGCCAGATACATGGCCCAGATGATCGCGGCAGGCGAGTTGATGGTCATGCTGGAGGAAACTTTATCGAGTGGAATCCCATCCAGTAGAATTTCCATATCTTTCAAGGAAGAGATCGCCACACCGCATTTGCCGAATTCACCCAGCGCTTCGGGTTGATCGGTGTCATAGCCCATTAACGTGGCCAGGTCGAAGGCAATGCTCAGGCCTGTCTGACCCTGTTCCAGCAGGTATTTGAAGCGTGCATTGGTTTCCTCCGCAGTGCCGAAGCCGGCGAACATGCGCATCGTCCACAATTTGCTGCGGTGAAGCGTCGGGTGGACTCCTCTTGTGTAGGGGTACTCACCTGGAAGTCCAAGTGAAGAGGCGTAATCCATATCCGCCAGATCGAGCGGAGTGTAGAGTCGGTTGATCGGTTCGGAGGAGGTGGTAATAAATTCGTCGGCGCGTTCAGGTAATTGTGATAAAGCTTTCTTTAGTGAAGTCTCTTCCCACTTTTTCAGGGAAGCTTTTAACTCGTCGAGTTTATTTTTATCGTACATGTCAACTCCTTTGGGTAGTTGTTGGGATTATAACCCCCTCCGCCGCTGAAGCGGCACCTCCCCCAAATGCGACTGAAGTTCGTCGCATTTGGGGGAGGGCAGGGTGGGGGTCGTTCTGGTATACTCGATTTTATAAAGGTAAATTATGCCACGCTTTGAAATTGACGTAGACCCCTGTGACCATATCACAGCAGATGCAATCGGTAAACCCGGCCAGCGTGTCTTTTATTTGCAAGCCTATCAAGACACTCGAACTATTACGATCATTATTGAAAAGGCGCAGTTATTGTCGCTGGCCATTGGTATTGAACAATTCCTGGGCCAGATAGGTCAGCAATATCCAGACCTTGAAGAAGCCTCCGGTGATTATGTGGAACAGGTCATGCGCATCAACCCACCCGTTGACCCGCTCTTCCGCGCCGGTGAAATTGGACTCGGCTATGATAAAGACCGTGATCGCGTTGTGATCTTCACCAAGGAATTGCTCGGCGAAGATGCCGAACCCGACTCTGCGGCGCAAGTCCGCTTTTGGGCCACACGCACACAACTACGCATGTTAGCTCGTTGGGGACAGGATGTTGCCTCGCGTGGTCGCCCGCTCTGTCCACAATGCGGCCAGCCAATGGAGCCCGAAGGACACTTCTGCCCAAAGAAGAACGGGCACATGCACTAACGTTTCAACGTGCAAACGTTTGAACGTTACAACGTTTCCCACATGACCGAATCAACAAACGAAATAAAGTCCGCCCTCACGCACGGCGAATACGAACTCAAGGGTCAGTTCATGCTTGGTAGTAATTACACCTTCTTTGTGGATGTGCATCACGAGGGTGAAATTTTTCACGCCGTATATAAGCCGAGCAAAGGCGAACAACCGCTTTGGGATTTTCCCGATAACACGCTTGCCCTTCGTGAAGTCGCCGCCTATCACTTAAGCGAAGCGCTTGGTTTTCACAACGTCCCATTCACCATCTACCGCGAAGACGGCCCGCACGGCCCCGGCTCATTGCAGCAGTACATTAATTACGATGTTGAATATCACTACTTCAACTTTACCGCTGAAGATAAGGAAAAACTCCGCCCTGTTGTTTTATTCGACCTGCTCGCCAACAACGCCGACCGCAAAGGCAGCCATGTTTTCTTTGAGGATGTGACTCGCAATCTTTATGCCATCGATCACGGGATTTGTTTCCATGAGGACGACAAACTCCGCACCGTGATCTGGGACTTCGCAGGTCAGCAAGTTCCAGATGAATTGCTTGCGCCTCTTTCCCAAACTGACAATTGGTCCAGCATCTTTGAGCAGTTCCTCAGTCCAAACGAGATTTCCGCATTGTTGATGCGAGCAGAGATGTTATGCCATACAAAAAGATTTCCCTACCCGCATCAAGGACGAAGAGCGTATCCATATCCACCAGTATAAACACGCTCATTCGGGGGCTAAGCCCCCGAATGAGCGTAAACGTTATAACGTTCCAACGGAGGAATCATGCACTACAAACTCGCACTCATCGGTTTCGGAAATGTGGCACGCTCGCTGGCGAGACTCTTAGTCCGCAAGCAGGATGTGCTCAAATCCAAATATGACATCACCTTTTCGTTCACAGGCATCTCCACTGGTAAACACGGATTTGCTGTGGATCCAAAGGGAATTGATATTCAAAAAGCGCTGAAACTTGTTGAAAGCGGAAAAGATATCTTTCCTCTTTCTTCTTTCGATGTGAAAGATTCCCTTGCCGTAATTCAAAACTCCCGGGCCGACATCATGTTCGAGAACTCGCCAGTTGAATATGAAACAGGTCAACCCGCTATTGACCACGTCCGCGCAGCGTTGAACGCGGGCATGCACGTCAGCACCGCTAATAAGGGAACTGTAGTTCATGCTTATCAAGAGTTGATGGCGCTTGCCAGATCGAAAAACAGGAAGTTCATGTTTGAATCAACGGTATTGGGCGGCACTCCCGTTTTCTCCACTTTTCGAGAGGCCATGCCCGCCGCAGACTTGATGTCGTTCAAAGGCATTATCAACGCCACCACCAATATCATCCTCTCGCGCATGGAAGAAGGTGAATCATTCGACGAAGCCGTGAAATACTGTCAGAGTGTGGGAGTTGCTGAGACAGATCCCTCTGGTGATGTGGATGGCTGGGATGCGTCCATCAAAGTGGCAGCGCTCGCCACTGTATTAATGGATACCCCGCTCAAGCCTCAACAAGTGGAGCGCACAGGCATCCGCGGAATAACTTCTGAAATGATCGCAAAGGCAAAAGCGGAAGGCAAACGTTATAAATTGGTTGCCTCTGCTGAACGCGCAGGCAAGAGCATTAAAGCACGCGTGGCCCCCGAACTGGTTGAAACAAGTTCGCCATTGTATGGAATGATGGGTTCCTCCACTGGCTTAACCTTCCGAACAGACGTTTTGCCTGATTATTCGGTTATTGTCACTGAACGCGAAGGGATGGCAGGTGGCCCAATAGAAACCGCATATGGTTTGTTTGCAGATTTTGTGAATATGGCGAGGTAGGAAAAAGCTGACCTCCAGGTTCAAAGAATCTGGAGGTCTTTTTGAATGTACGATATTTTATTGTTGAGATGCAACTATCTTACAACTTTCCTGTTTTCACCATCAAATCAACATCCATCGAAGGTGTATTCTCCCAGGGTGCAGGTATTAGTTCCATAGGTGGCTTGGTCAACAAAGCTAAATATCAGGTTGAAATCCTGCGTATCGTTGAATGGACAAAACAAATCCATAAAGGTGGCAAGACCCGTAGCATCCGTAACCTGGGTATCATGAATCGTCGAAGGGCCGGCTGGGTTGGTTAATTCAATTGTGATCCGCACTGCAATATTTTCCAAAGAAACCGCCTGGTTTGCCGTAACAACAGCTTGAAGGTTTTCCACAATTCCTGTCTGACCCGAAGTAGGATCGCCGGAACATTCAATAAAATAACTCAATGATGAGGGAGAAGTTTGGGCATGGGCAGGGAGCACTCCGCTGACAAGCTCTGGTTTACTCCATTTGGCGGGAAGGTTTGCCAGCGCTGCTGCGCCTGCTGCAGCGCCTAGAATTTTCAATGCATCACGGCGGGAAAGTCTTTTCGGAGATGAATTGGTCATGAGGTCCTCTTTAATCAATATTTGCATAAAAACTATTACATTTTTTCTTACTCTCGGTGGAACTGCAATATTTTACCAGTAAAAAGTAAAGCGGCCTGCCTCACGAGGCGAAGCCGCCGTTACATTGTTTAAGGGTTTAAGGCATTTCCGCTTTTCCAATTTCAAACCCGGTATGCTTCTCCAAAACTTGAATGATCACATCTGTAAATTTGAAATATCCCCGTGCGTTCAAGTGGACTTTGTCTGCGCTCCAATCGTTTTCATCGAAATCATCGCCGTGAGCATTGGCGTCCACCAGGATGATCTTATATTCATCGGCGAGATCGCTGATGATGGAATTGGCTTTCTCGATTTGGCGATTCAACCGCGTTTGAATGGGCGCATCCGGGGTTTTGATATAAGGAAAAAATGGAATATTTCCCGAGGTAACCAGCGCGCCAGTCTTCACCGTTGATTCATACAGCCCGCGTAATTCGTTCTCGAAATTCTGCGCCTCGAACCTGCCTTTCATAATATCGTTTGCGCCCGCAACGATGCTGACGAGATCGGGCTTGAGCTTTAAGGCGGGCATTAACTGTCCCTTGCGAATTTCCGAAATCATCAGTCCGCGCTTGGCGAGGTTGGTGAAAAGAAGATCAGGATTAGATTTTTTTAAAACATTGGCAAGCCGCTCCATGCAGCCAATGGATTGGAATCCATCCACAGGGTCACCAACACCTTCGGTGAAGCTATCTCCAATTGCTACGTAATGTTTCCAGGGATGCATAAAATTTCCTAATCAAGTAGGGGCGGGGTCACCCCGCCCCTA